>VGYP01000034.1 GCA_016872955.1 Planctomycetota bacterium | reverse complement strand
ACGACGGCGGTTCGTCGGTACTGCTCGTGCGACTGGCGGCGGACCACGAAGGCGGGCCGCCTCTGGCCCGCTCCGTGGCGGCGATCGAGGAGGTCGTGTCGGCCACGACGGCCGCAGGCAGCCTGGCCGTCGACGTGACCGGCATTCCCGCACTCCGCGAGCAGGCGACGCGGGCCCTGCGCCGTGACATGCTCGTCTTCAACTCGCTCGGCCTCGGCCTGGCGGTGGTGCTCTCGGCGAGCGTGGCCCGCAGCCTGCGGAGCACGGTCGTCGCCTGCGTGCCTCCGTTCGTGGGCGCGGTCTGGGCGCTGGGCGTGCTCGGACTCTGCGGGGCTCCCATCAACATCCTCACGAGTGTCGTGCCGTCGCTCGCGCTTGTCGTGGGCACCTGCGACTCAATCCACTTCATCGAGGACATGCGGCGGAGCGCCCGCCGCGGGCTCGAGCCGCTCCAGGCCTCCGTGGGGGCCGTGCGCCGCGTGGGGTCCGCCTGCGGACTGACCAGCATCGTAACGGCGATCGGTTTCGCGTCGTTGGCCGTCGCCAGGATCGACGTGGTGCGGGCCTTCGGAATCGCCGCCGCCGTCGGCGCGTTGGCGAGTTTCGCCGCCGTCACGCTGCTGACGCCATTGCTGGCGAGTTTGCCCTGGCTGTCGGGCATGCGGCTGGGACGATCCTCGCGGCTGGCAGGCAGGCTGGCGGGCAGGCTGGCCGGCTTCTCGGTGCGTCACGCCCGCCCACTGGCGGCCACCGCCTGCGCTGCGACGCTCGCCTTGGCGGTGGTCGGCGGTTCCCTCGAGGCCGACAACCGGGTGGCCGACTCGCTCCCGCGCCGAGCCCCCGCGGCGGCGGCCTTAGCGCGAGTCGACGACGAGTTCGGCGGCGTGATGGGCGTCGAGGTGGTGATCCGCTGGCCGAGCGGCGTCGACTGGCGGTCGGGTGAGGTCATGACGGCACTCGAGCAGGTGGCGACGGTGATCTCGGACGAGGCCCCCGTGTCGCGCCCGGTCTCCCTGGCCAGCGTGACCAGCGGCCTACCCGAACGAGCCCGGTCGCGACTGCCGCCGGAACAGTTCCTGGATCTCGTCTCGCCCGACGACCGGATGGCCCTGGTGAGGGCCCGAATTTCCGACCTCGGCTCGCGGCAGCTCGAGGGCATCTACGAGCGGGTCGAGGCACGGCTGGCGGACCTGCAGAAGGCCCGACCGGACTGGCAGTTCGACCTGTCGGGCATGTCGGTGGTCTCGGCCCGCAATATTCGGCAACTCGTGCGGGACCTCGGTTCGAGCCTGCTGGTGGAAGTGGCCGTGATCGCCTGCATCCTGGCGATCGCCTTTCGGTCGCCGCTGGCCGGGATCGTCAGCCTCGTGCCCAATGTCTTTCCACTGGCGGTGATCGGGGCACTGCTCGTGGCTGCCGGCCGCGGGCTCGACCCGGCCAGTGTGATCGTGTTCAACGTCTGTCTCGGCATGGCCGTGGACGACACCGTGCACATCCTCTCGTCGCTCGCCCGGCAGCGGCGGGCCGGTGTCGACATCTCGACAGCCGTTCGCCGCGCTGTCGCCGAGACGGGGAATGCCGTGATCGTCGGGGGCGTGGTGCTGACGGTCGGGTTCGCCGCGGTGACGGTCAGTTCGGTGCCGGTGCTCGCAGGCTTCGGCTTCCTCGCCTGTACCGCCGTTGCCGCCGCGACGTTCGCCGAACTCGTCTTCCTGCCGGCCCTGCTGGTCATCACCGACGGCCTGGTCAGGCCGCGACGGGCCCTGGTCCGTGACGGGCTGTTCGGAACGCCGCCCCTCGCCTGGCGGCCGGCCGGTGAAGCCGCCTGATCCGGCTCCCATCCGATCCTCGGCCCCAGGCGGTCACCGAATGCCGGCGGCGGTTCGACAGGCTCGCGTTGCGGACCGCCGACGTGGCCGTCCCGCGGCGGATCAGGCGGTGGCGGCCACCGCCGCGGCCACCGCCTCGACGGCCATCACGATCTGCTCCTCGGCATGCTCGCTGGTGATGAAGAACCGGATGCGAGCCTGCGACTCGCGCACGGCCGGATAGAGGATCGGCCGGGCGTTGATCCCCTGCTCCAGGAGCCGCTGCGACACCGCCAGCGCGCGTCGCGAGGAGCCCACGATGACCGGCATCACCGGTGTGTCACCGCTGGCCCCCGTATCCAGGCCGGCATCGATCGCAAGCTTCAGGAATAGCTCCGCCCGGTCCTTCAGCCGCGACACCCGCCAGGGCTCGCGCTGCACGACCCGCACCGCTTCCAAGGCGGCTGCAGCGTTGGCGGGCGAGCAGGCCGTCGAGAACACGAAGGCCGGCGTGGTCAGCCCCAGGTAGTCGATCAGCCTAGCCGATCCCGCGAGGTAACCGCCGCCCGAGCCAAGGGCCTTGGAAATCGTGCCCATCCAGAGATCACCTGCGGCCGGGTCGACGCCGAAGTGCTCGCAGATACCGCGGCCCTGCCGGCCCATCGTGCCCACGGAATGGGCCTCGTCGACGTAGAGCAAGGCGTCGTGTCGACGCTTCACGTCGATGAACCGCGGCAGGTCGGGATAGTCGCCGTCCATGCTGTAGACACCCTCGATCGCGACCAGCACGCGTCGGTACCGGCCGCGGATGTCGCGGAGTAGCGAGTCGAGCTGCTCATGGTCGTTGTGGCGGAAGCTGCGGCGGGCCGCCGCGGAGGCCGACGCGCCCTGCACGATGCTGTTGTGGGCGAGTTCGTCGTACAGAATCAGATCGCCGTCACCGAACAGGTGGGCCAACACGGAGGCGTTGGTGCCGTAGCCGCACGGGAACACGGTGGCCCGCTGCACGCCGAGGAAGGCGGCCAGCTCCCCGTCGAGCGCGTCGTGGACGGTCGTGTTGCCGCCGACCATGCGACTCGCCGAGCCGCTCGTGCCGAAGCGGTCGATGGCTTCCTTGGCAGCCCGGCGGACATCCGCATGCCCCGCCAGGCCGAGGTAGTCGAAACTCGTGAAGGTCACCACATCGCGGCCGGCGATGCGGGCGGATCGGCCGCTGACACACTCGTTGGCCAGCCGGAATGGATTGGCCAAACCCGCTTCGCGGAGACCGGCCAGCCGCTCCTCGAGGGCCGCCACCTCCGGAAATCCCGCCGCCACGTCGCCTCCGAGCGGGGCAGGTGGGACCGACCGGTGCGGCGGGGTCCCCTCGGGCCGCGGGGCGGCCACCACGTGCCGGTCGACCGCGTCGAACATCCGCTCGGCCACGCACGCCACGAGGTCGCCGCAGGTCCGCACCGCCGCCAGCCATTCGTCGCGGAAGCGCATCACGTAACGCCCCTCGAGCCGTGCGATCGCATCGGCCAGGCGGGCGGAATCGATCCCCACGTCCGTCAGCCGCGACGCCGTGGACAACGGTCGCCGTCCCGAGGGCGGCAGCACCCGCTCCAACTCGTCGATCACCACTCCGGCGATCACCTCGAGCGTGTGGGCGTTGGGCAGTTCCCGCTCCGCGACGGGGGCTGCGTCGAAGGGCGACCGACCATCATGGATTCGAATCATCACCGAGACCGCCTCTTGCGGTGAACACTTCGATCAACCAGAAGGGCACTATACGGCCACGGCCGAAAATCGACAGCGCCGAATCCGGGCACGCGAGCGTGGCCGCCGAAAATGGTCAAGACGGAAACCCACTTTCCATCGCGTGGCGGACAGGTTTGTCAAACTTTGCGGGCTGCGGCGACTCGTCTCGTCGCGCCGGTCGAGGCGGCCGGCGGCTCAGTCGGAGAGCAGCCGGCGCAGCACGAACGGCAGAATTCCTCCCGCCCTGAACTGGTCGAGTTCGACCGGCGTGTCGATCCGCACGAGACAGGGAATCTCCTTCGTCGTGCCGTCGGCGGCCGTCGCCCGCACCAGCACGGTGGCCCGTGGCGTCAGGGCGTCGAACGGGATGTCGAAGGTCTCCTCGCCCGTCAGGCCGAGGTGCTGCCAGGCGTCGGGCAGCACCAGCGGCAACACGCCCATGCCGACCAGGTTGGACCGGTGAATCCGCTCGAAGCTCGACGCCAGCACCGCCCGCACCCCCAGCAGCATGGTGCCCTTGGCGGCCCAATCGCGGGAGCTTCCCGTGCCGTATTCCGTTCCCGCCAGCACCACCAGCGGCGTGCCTCGCTCGCGATAGCGGACCGCCGCGTCGTAGACGGGCATCACGCCACCGTCCGGCAACAGCCGGGTGACGCCTCCCTCGGTGCCGGCCGCGAGCAGATTGCGAATCCTGATGTTGGCGAAGGTGCCTCGCGTCATCACGCGGTCGTTGCCCCGCCGGGCACCGTAACTGTTGAAGTCTTCCGGCGGCACGCCGTGCGCCACGAGAAAGGTGCCCGCCGGGCTCGCCTTGGCGATGCTGCCGGCCGGCGAGATGTGGTCGGTCGTCACGCTGTCGCCAAGCGCCAACAGCACGCGTGCCCCGCTGATGCTCTGGGGAGGCCGCGGCTCCCGGGTCAGTTCGGCGAGGAACGGCGGCTCCTGGATGTACGTGCTCGCGGCATCCCAGCCGTAGAGCTCGCCCGCACTCGTCGGCACGGCGTTCCAACGCGGGTTCGACTCCCACACGTTGTCGTAGCGCGAGCGGAACTGCGCCGGCGACACGTTCTCGGTCACGGTGCGGATCACTTCCTCGCGGGTCGGCCAGATGTCCCGCAGATGGACGGGCCGTCCATCCCGGCCCGTTCCCAGCGGCTCCGTCGTCAGGTCGATGTCGGTCGTGCCGGCGATCGCGTAGGCGACGACCAGGGGCGGGCTCGCCAGCCAGTTGGCCTTCACCAGCGGATTGACACGGCCTTCAAAGTTCCGATTGCCGGACAGCACCGCGGCCGCCACGAGGTCGCCCTCCGTGACCGCCTTGGCGACGGCCTCGGGGAGCGGCCCGGAGTTGCCGATGCACGTCGTGCAGCCGTAGCCCACGGTCTCGAAGCCGAGCGCATCGAGGTCGGCGGCGAGGCCGGCCCGCTCGAGATAGTCGGTCACTACCCGACTGCCGGGCGCGAGGCTCGTCTTGACCCAAGGTCGCGTCGACAGCCCCAGCGTTACGGCCTTGCGGGCGAGCAAGCCCGCAGCCACCATCACGCTCGGGTTGCTCGTGTTGGTGCAGCTGGTGATCGAGGCGATCACGACCGCCCCGTGGCCGATCTCGTGGGCCTGGCCGTCGGTCCGCACGACACCCCGCCGGGCCAGGGCCTCACCCTCCAGCGCGAAGCCGCGCTTGGCGGTGGGCGCTGCGAGCGAGTCGCCGAACGACCGCTTCACCGCCGCCAGCGGCACGCGATCCTGGGGCCTTTTCGGTCCCGCCAGGCTCGGCACCACCGTGCCGAGCTCGAGGGTGAGCCGCTTGGTGAACTCCGGCACGGAGGACGTCGCGGTGCGAAACATCCCCTGCTCCTTCATGTACCGCTCGACGAGCACAACCTGCTTCTCGGGCCGGCCTGTGAGCCGCAGATACCGCAGCGTCTCGTCGTCGATCGGAAAGAAGCCCATCGTGGCGCCGTACTCGGGGGCCATGTTGGCGATCGTGGCCCGATCGGCCAGCGTCATGCGGTCGAGCCCCACCCCGAAAAACTCCACGAACTTGCCGACCACGCCCTCCTTCCTGAGGATCTCCGTGACGGTCAGCACGAGGTCGGTGGCGGTAGCCCCGGCAGGGAGTTCCCCGGTGAGTTCGAAGCCCACCACTTCCGGCAGCAGGAGGGACAACGCCTGCCCGAGCATCACGGCCTCGGCTTCGATCCCACCCACGCCCCAGCCCACGACCCCCAGGCCGTTGATCATCGTGGTGTGGCTGTCGGTGCCCACGAGCGTGTCGGGCACGGCCACCGGCAGCGTCCGTTTGCCGCCCGGTTCCCGCCGCTCGGGATCGCGGAGAAAGACGCAGCCGGCGAGATACTCGAGGTTCACCTGGTGGACGATTCCGATCGCCGGCGGCACGACGCAGAAGTTGCGAAACGCCCGCTGACCCCAGCGAAGAAAGGCATAGCGTTCCGCGTTCCGGGCGAACTCGATGTCGACGTTCTTCTCAAGGGCGTCGGCCGAGCCGAAGAAGTCGACCTGGACGGAATGGTCGATGACGAGGTCGACGGGCACCAGCGGGTTGATGCGGGCAGGATCGCCGCCCAGCCGCTGCATCGCCGCCCGCATCGCCGCCAGATCCACGACACACGGCACGCCGGTGAAATCCTGCAGCACGACCCGGGCCGGCTTGAAGGGAATCTCCCGCTGCGCTGGCCGGGCCGCATTCCAGGTCGCCAACGTGCGGACGTCCTCCTCAGTCACCTCGTAGGCGTCGCAGGTGCGGAGCAGGGCTTCGAGGATCATCCGCAGCGAGTAGGGCAGCCGGGAGGTGTCGGTCACGCCGGCGTCGTCGAGCGCCCGCAGGCGATGGAGGATGGCGGGACCGTTGCCGGTCTCGAAGGTGCTGCGGGCGGAGAAGGGATCGAAGGGGGGACGGCTCATGGCGGGTGTTCAGCAGGCGGGAACGGGCGGACGGGGCAGGACCCCGCGGCGAGGGCGGCAAGGCCGGGGCCTGGGGACGGAGCGGTAGCCTAGCCGACCGCCCGACGGCCGGAGAAGGAGTCGCGACCGGGAGAACCCCCTCAGCCAAGGCGTGGCGGGCCATGAAATTCGAGCGGTGGCAGCGATTTTTCGCCGTCCCCGCCACCTGACGGAAGCCTCAGGGGAACGGCGTCGACAGGATTTCGATTTGTGGGGTATACTATGGGCGTCGCGGAAAGATCGGTCGTGATCTGCCCTGCGACGCCCACAACATACGAGCACCTTTTCAGCGGCTGTTCCCCCCCCCAAAGACCCTCACATCTAGAGCCGCTTAGGGCCCGTGGTCTTGAAAAACCACGGGTCCTTTTCTTTTGGTGCTTCCGGGGTGGTAGGGTGGCTCGGCATCCAGGCCCGGACGTGTCCGGGGCTCCGTCCCATGGCGGCCGCGTCGCGTCAGCCTACGTCGCCCCGTGCCACGAGTCCCGCGACCAGGGCGTCGCGGGTGTCCACGAAGGTCGAGGTTCGCAGGGCCGCCGGCGTCTCCAGGATCGCCTGGGTCTTCAGCAGCCGACGCCCGCCCGATTGCGCGTCATAGCTGTTCATGGCGATCCGCAGCCTCCGGTCGGCCTTCACGTCCTCGCCGTCCAAGGCGATGCGTCGCACGCGACCGTCGGCGTCGAGCGTCGCCTCCAGCGGCCAAAGGGTCCGATCGCTGTCGCGGATCGTCGCATCCTCCTCGAGGATCAAGGCCAGTTCGGCCGGCGTGACGTCCGCGGTCACGAGCGTGTTCTCGTAGGGGATGATCCTCCAGCAGTCGCCGACGGTCAGTCGTCTGGCCGGCAGGTCTCCCGTGCCGAAGGTCCCGTGGAACACGGCGTCCACCGGCATGCCGCGATCAGCCAGCACCCCGGCAAAGCAGTCGCAGAGGAGTTTTGCCAGTGGACAGCCACGCCCCTTGCCGGCGATCGGCCGCGTGACCGTGGCGACCTCGCGGGCCAGTTCGGTCTCCGCCGCGGCCAGGTCACCGGCGGCGACCTGCATGACGAGCGGGTCGGGCTCGAAGCGGTCGTCCATCAGGATCGTGAAGGCGCGGCGGTCGACCAGTTTGCGGCTCGCCAGGTCGAAGGTGAGGTCGACGCGGCCGCAGTGAATCCCGAAGTAGCTGGCCTGCGAGCAGAGCACGTCGTGCATCATCCAGGCCGGCTGATTCTGATGGGAGTGGCCGGCCAGATAGACGTCGACGCCCCGCACGTCCTTGAGTACGGCCCGCACCGGATTGGCGTAATCGTCGTTGAACCTCCAGCCCATGTGCCCCATCACGACGACCGCGTCGACCCCCTCGGCCCGCACCTCCCGCACCGTGGCGGCCAGCACGGCCGCGGGATCGAGCGGCGTGGTGCCGGCGAGCATCTCCGGCGGCAACCAGAAGGGCAGCCCCGGCGTGATCAGGCCGATCAGCCCGATGCGAAAGCCACCCACCTCGCGGATCGTCCACGGTTTCACCTTCGCCCAGGCGCCGTCGAAGCCGCCCGCCACCGTGCCGCCCCGCGCGAGATTGGCCGTCAGGACAGGGCAGGCCGAGGCCTGGAGGAGGGCCTCGGTCCGCTCCGGGCCCCAGTCGAAATCGTGGTTGCCGAGCGTCCATGCGTCGTAGCCGAGGTGATTGAACAGGTCGATCATCAACCGCCCTTCGGACCGCTTGCTCACGGCGGTGCCCTGCACCACGTCGCCGACGTCGACGGTCAGCGAATGGGGACACTCCTTCCTCCAACGACGCAGGCAGGTGGCCACCCGGGCGAAGCCGCCGACGTCTTCGAGGCCTTCGTAGGTCCGGGTCGGCAGGATCCGGCCGTGGAGGTCGGTGGAGTGAAAGATCGACACCGTTCGGGCACGGCCCGGCTCGACGGCTCGCGCCCGTCGCGACGGAAAGCCCGCCAGATCGACGATCCCCGTGGCGGCCAGGCCCGCCCCGGCGGTCAGGAATCCCCGCCGGGTTTGGCGAGCACGCTGGATGAGGCGGGAAGGCTCCACGTCGGTGGAGTATACTGACTCCGCGATCCCAGCAACGCCAGCGCCACGATGCCGGCGACGACCAGCGGCAGGCTCGTGCCGGGCTCCGGCACCGCCGCAGCGACAACCGCCGGCCAGTAGCTGGTCGTCTGGCCGAACAGCCCAGTGCCACTGATCGCCACCAGGTCCAGCGTGTTGGTCACGCTATCGTAGTTGAAATCGCCTTCCGCCCAGCTCGCGGGCAGGTTCTGGCCGAACTTTCCCGAAGCGCTAATGGCCACCAGGTCCAGCGTGTTGACCAGCCCGTCGAGATTGGCGTCGCCCGGCGCCGCGAACGAGATCCGCAGCGAGCCATCTCCGGCCACGTGATACCCCACCGCCCGCGTGCCCGCGGCGGCGGCCGCCGCGGCCGAGGAGGTGATGCCCGCCACACCGCTCCAGCTGCCCCCGTTTCTGCCGGCGATGATGTCGGCCCGCAGATCCGCGGCCGTGATGCCACCCGCCGCGATCGTGATCTGGCCCGCGCCGAGGTCCACCAGGCCACCTCCGGCCGTTTGATCGACCGCCAGGCTCGTCACGCCGAGGCCCACCCGCGTCGCGGTCGGCAGGTCGACCAGCCCCCCCTGGCCCACGATCACGGCGGCCGGCGCCGCAACGCTGCCGGAGTTGATCGCCAGCGTGCGGATCCCGGTCGAGGCATCGACCGCCACCGTCGCTGCCGCCAGCGTGCCCCCGTCGAGGGTCACCGACGGTGATTTCATGACCACGCCCGTCGCCGCGGCCAGCGTGGCCCCGCCCGTCACCGTCACGGCGCTGGTCGCCACGGCATCGGCGCGCGCTACCCGCACCGTGCCGGCCGACACGGTCGTCGGGCCGGTGTAGGTGTTGGCCGCGTCGAGCACGAGCGTGCCCAGCCCGGTCTTGGTGACCGAATCGGACACCAGAATCTGCGGGTGGCCGGCCTGTGCCTGCGTCTGCGAGCCGGAGGGCACGTCGATCACGAGACTCGTCGACGGGGCGTAGCTCGCCCGCATCGTGTAGCCACTCGTGGAGGTGACGCCGTCGAAGCTGGCGGTCGTGGCCACCATGCCGACGTTCGCCGCGAGTGCCGTTCCCTGCTGGGCGTTATAGGTCAGCAGGCTGTACCAGCCGACGCCGTTATGGGTGAAGTCGGTGCCCGCTCCGTTGCCGTACACGTAGGTCTCGTAGTCGGCGCCCGCGATGGCCGCGGTCGCGTTGCCGGTGGTGAAGAAACCGCCGGTGAACGTATCGGTGGCGGCCAGCGACGGCACGTTGAGAAACAGCCGCACGGTGTTGCCGCCGCCGAGGGGGCTGGGCAGCGGTGTGGCTCCGGTCAGCCGCAGCACGGCGTTGCCGCTGGCGGTCGGCGCCGCCCAGGTCGGCTCGGCGTTGGCGGCGGTGAACTCGAACAGGAAGCCGGTGGTGGCCGAGGCGGTCACGCTGGTGGCCGTCAGCACCGTCGGCCCGAAGTCGTTAGCCGCCGCGATGGTGCCGGTGCCGCTGACCGCGGCCACCCGGCCGGAGCCGTCCAGGCGTCCCTGGTCGAGCAGCACACCCACGCCGGGATAAGCGCCGGTGAACCGGGCCACGGCGTTGATGTGCGGCTTGACCGTGCCGGTGAAGGTGTTGCCCGAACCGCTGGAGAAGGTCGCGCGGCCGCTGTCGGCTCCGGGCGTTGTGTTGCTCGCCGCGACCGTGATCGTCCGGCCCGCGGTGCCGATCAGCGGCCCGGCCAGCACCAGGTCCTCGATGGTCGGATTGGCGGGGTCGGGCGTGGTCGAGTTCGCGAGGGCGAAGGTGCTGTCGGCCGTCACGTTGACGGCGTTGAACAGCGTGACGTCGTCGCCTGCGGCCTGTCCGAGCGTGCCGCCATGGAGGTCGATCGGCAGGCTGGAGGTGCCGCCGAAGGTGAACTCGAATCCCTGCGTGTCGGCTCCCAACGTCAGGCGACCGGCCGCCTCCACGTCGACGCCACTGGTGCCGGTGGGGATGCCGTTGAAGTCGACCCGCAACGTGCCCCGGCGGACGATCGTAGCGCCGGTGTAGTTCTTGACGGCTCCGTCGGCGATCGTCTGCGTCGAGGCGTCGAGCCGCTGGACGCCGCTGCCCGCGGAGTCGATCACGAGGTCGCCGGAGCCCCTGAGCGTGCCGTCGAGAGTCACGTCGGCCGTGCCCCCAACGTTGACCGTCAGCGTGTTGCCGATCGTGACGCTGCCGAGCCCCGCGAGGCCGGCGACGGTCTCGGCATGGCCCGACAAGTCAGCTGCGGCGTAGCGGGCGACCGACAGCCGCGAGCCGTTGGGGATCACCTCGGCGGCCCCGACGCGGAGCGTGCCGGCACCCACGCTCGTCACGCCCGCGTAGTCGTTGGCCGTGCTGCCCAACACGAGCGTGCCGCCACCGAGCAGTGTCAGCCCGCCCGCGCCGGTCAGCCGGGCGTCGATCTTGGCCGACTGCCCGGCGGCCACGTCCACGCTGGACGTGCTGATCGTGCCGCTGCCGGAGGCGAGGGTGTAGCCACCCGTGACGAACACCACGCTCAGGGGACGAACCGCGGCATCGACGGTGACCGTGCCGGCCGTGCCGCCGAAGACCGCCGCAGCGTTGTCGGCCCAGGCCGTCGCCGTCATGGGGGAGGCTGCCGCCGACCAGGTTGCGGCGCCGCTCGTCCAGCTGCCGACGCCGCCGAGGGCCGTGCCGCTGGCCGACCAGAAGCGGTTCACAGCGGGCGCCGCGACGACGGCGATCCCGGGCGAGCCCACGTTGGTGGGCGACCCGCTGGAGAAGGCGTTGGCGATGCCCAGGGTGCTCAGCGTGCCCGCGGTCACGGTCGCCAGCTGCCCGGCTGCGTCGTACGACCAGTAAAAGGTCGAGCCCATGGTGGCCGCGGCGAAGGTCACCTGCGGCACGACGATCGTCCCCGCCGAGTCGAACACCGTCACCCCGTCACCGCCGGAACTGAAGCTCACGCCGCTACCTGTGTAGGTGCCGATCTTGGGATTGCGGACGTTGCCGGCCGCCGTGCCGAGATTCCAGAACGTCTGAAAAGTGGGCACGAGCGTCGCGGGCGCAGCCGACTCGATCATCACGACCGACTCACCGGGCTCAAGGAGCGTCCAGGCCGGAGTCGAGCCCGTGGTGTAGGGCGTCAGCGGCGCTGCAGCGCCGAAAGTCGGCGGATTGTCGTCCATCCGCCAGCCCGTGATGTCCACGGCCGCCGAGCCGTAGTTGGTGATCTCGAACCAGTCTGGTGTGCCGCCGGTACCGCTGCTACTCATCACTTCCGTCACGCGGACACTGATGCCGCTGGCGTGCCCGGAGCCGGCCCATGCCGCGAGGGCGAGGCAGGCGACGCAACGGGAGGATCGCAGGCTCAAGAGCATGGAAAAGGTTCTCCAGGCAGTGGCGAACGGTGTCGGAGGGCTAGGGGGTGGCGGTCAACGAGCCGCCGGCGGCAAGGGGCGCCGGCAGGACGATCTCCCAGACGCAGGAGCGGGCCGCACCGCCGTCAGGACCGCCCGCCGCCGAGCCGGGCACCGCGAAGTCGTTGTCGTTGCAGACGAGCACCCGGCGGTCATCGAGGACGACGAGGCCCTCGAGCTTGAGGCTCGCGTCGCCGGCGGCTCCCTCGTCGCCGAACACGTCGCGGCGCAGCCGGGGCACGAGCGGCGCGAGATCGGCGACGAGCCGCTTCGCCAGCGGCCGGATGCCGGCAGCCTCGAGATCGCCGACCGTTTCGACCGCCGGACCGGCGTCGAGCCGGGTCGCCGGCAGCGTGTCGGTCGCGGACCGCGGGTCGGCCCGGTAGAGCCGAGCCAGGCCGGTGTCGTCCTGCTCGAGAATCAGCAGCGTTCCATCGCCGAGCGGCGCGAGGCAGCAGAGCTTGCCGTCCTCGGGCGGGGCACCGCGGTCGGCCCACCCCTGGGCCAGGGGATCGCCCAGGCGGTAGACGTGTTCGGCCACGGGCGTGCCCGTGACGGCGTCGCAGACCAAAATCCGCACGTTGCCGGTCGTCGCGGCCGAACGCTGACAGGGGTGCTCCAGCGGGCTTTGCAGGAGCAGATACAGCCGACGACCGTCGGACGAGAGGGCGAGGCCCTCAAAGCCGCGGTTGTCGCGTCGGTCGCCGTAGGCGGCGGGGAGATCGGCGATCACCTCGGCATCGGCGCCCGGCAGGGTATCGTTCGCCGGCACGTGCCGCCGCTGCACGCGACCCTCGACCGAGACCTGCACCAGCGACGGCCGATACTCCTCGGCGATCCAGAACGATCCGTCCGGCATCGCCACGAGCGCCTCGGGATCGACGCCGTCGGGATCGGAAGCCAGCGGTCGACCGGTCGCCACGTCGAGGATCGGCTCGTCTCGGCCCACGCCGTTGGGCCGACCGGAAAGCGGTCGGCCCGTGGCACCGGCCAACGGCAGCGTGGCCTCCACGACCGCCGTGCCTTCCGCTGGCAGCCGTAGCCTGACCATCGCGGGCACGAAGTCGGGGACCAACAGGGTGCGGCGCTTGTCGCGTCCCGAGCGGCGCGTCCCGTTGGGCCCGCGGTCGATGATCGACCAGACCACCGCGATGTCCGCCCCACCATGGCCGGTCGATGCCAGCGCGAGGTCGCTGAGTCCACCCAGGCGGACACCGGACGCGAGGGGGTCGCTCGGCACCACGTGACAGGCCCGCACGTGCGGTTCACCGACGCGGTCCACGGCCGCCAGTTGTCCGACGGCCACGGTGCAGGCCGCCGCCGCGACCGCAATCGGACCGATCCGCGGCCCGGACCGTCCGCTGGCTCGGCCCGCGGCCATCAGGGCGACTCCTGGTTCTCGCCGCCGGCCCGTGTCACGAGCGCACAGAACGCCCGCTGCGAGATGTCCTCGGCGATCACCCGCGTCGACGTGTCGCCGAACACGGCCACCATGCCGCCACCGTGAAACGAGTAGCACTCCCCCTCGTTGGTCGCGTTCATTACCGCACCCGCACCCGGGGCCGCCCCCTTCATGCTCGTGGCGTCGACTTTCGAGGGGTCGATCGAGTCGAGCTTGAAGGGCCCCAGGCTGTCGGCCCAGCCCACTCCCTGGTCGTAGATCCACGGCGCCCCCGTGGCCGGCACGATCCGCGGCCGGCCGGCGCGGTAGGTCAGGGGCCGGGCTGCCGACTCGGCGATCAGCATCGTCTTCGAGAGGCCGTCGCTGATCTCGCGTTGCCGCGTGATCGCGTCCTTGATCAAGAATCCGTTGCCGGCCGCCTCCGACGCGTAGGGATCGGGGGCCGGAAGCACGCCGGGCTTCACGCCCGTGATCACCTCGTAATCGGTGACGCCGAGCGGCACGAGCAGCGAGGTGATCGCCCCGCGAGCACTGTCGCTATCGCTGGAGGCCGGAATCCGGGTGATCGCGGCGCGGTCCGGAGCGGACGGGCAGCGATAGACGCTCACCGTCCTGGTGGCCACCGCCAGGTTGCAGTCGGGCCGTACACCGAGCGCCGCCGAGGGGGGCTTCGCCGGTGAGGTGTTCGACGTTTCGTCGTACCAGTGCTTGGTCCAGTGGTAGTCGCTGGCCGCCTGCTGCTCCTCGAGGTAGGGCATCACGAGCACCCGCCAGGAGTGCTCCTTGCCCGCGGGGTTGCCCTTGGGCCGCGGCGTCATCGTGGCGGCTTTCGCTGACCACATCGCCGCCGGAAAGTGCTTGCGGGCGTCGTGCGAGACCTGGAAGGCCAGTCCGATCTGCCGCATGTTGTTCATGCACTGTGTGCGGCGGGCCGATTCGCGAACCCCCTGCACCGCCGGCAGCAGCAGTCCGATCAGCGTTGCGATGATCGCGATCACGACCAGCAGTTCCACGAGCGTGAAACCCCGCGGCCAACCGTCTGAAAGGGAAGTTCGCCGCGGCCCCACCGATTCGAACGTACGCGGCATGATCGTGGACTCCCTGCCCTGTGAACGCTCCATCGGCCGCCTGCGATCCGCCGGGGCCAGGCGGAGGTCTACGAAAAAGGCGTGAGCGTTTGATGAGGCCGATCGTGAGAACTTTGTGAGTTCACCACGATCATGAAGCTTCACCGTGTTCGTGAAGCAAAAACGGTGACTGGACGCCGGTGATCCGCCCCGCCGCGAGGCGCATCGGTGGAGCCGGTAGACGCACCGCGCCTGCTTCGCGGCTGGCGACCGTTCAATCGTGCAGGCTCATCGAAAACTCATCCGGCTCGGCATCCAGTTCGCATCCATGCGTCACAGGGCAGGTGGCTTCCCACCATCGACTCCGATCGTCCGATCACTCGCTCGCCAAAGGCTCACCAAAATTTCAACGGTTGCTCACGCACCGCTCATCACAGGCTCACGGCCCCGGCCTACAACCTCGTGCGGTGCAGGCTCGCCACCCTCTTCCAAAAGGTCCTTCCGATGAACTTCCACTCCGCTGGTTACTGCCGACCGGTCCGATTCCTGGCAACCGCGACCCTCGCCTGCCCGCTCGTGGCCGGTGTCTGCCTGCTCTTTCCCGCAGCGGCCCGGGCGACGATCTTGATCACCGAAATCAACTCCAACGGCACCGGCGGCGACTTCTTCGAAATCTACAACTCGGGTGGGGCGGGGATCGACATGACCGGATGGCGCTGGAGCGACTACGACATCGCGGCCGGCACCTCCGCCACCGGCTGGGCGGGAGCCTCGTCTTTCGACGGCGTCGTGCTCGCCGCCGGTCAGGTGGCCGTCGTGGGAGCGGGCGGCAACGTCACGCCCCCGACGCCGCTCTGGGGCTCGCCGGCCGCGGCCACGTCGTTCCGCAGCTCGTGGGGCCTGTCCGCGGGAGTGCCGATTCTGACCTGGACAGGTAATGGCGCGGGCTTCGGCTCGGGCGACGGCGTCGTCCTGTACAACGCCGCGGGAAACGTCGCGGCTTCGACGATCTACCGAGTGGCGCCGCTGGGCAACGCGATCCAGCAGGATAGCTCCACGGTGCCGTTG
>VGYP01000033.1 GCA_016872955.1 Planctomycetota bacterium | reverse complement strand
GACCCTGTTGCTGACCCTGTTGCTGACCCTGTTGCTGACCCTGTTGCTGACCCTGTTGCTGACCCTGCTGCTGACCCTGCTGTCCTTGTTGCTGGCCTTGCTGACCCTGCTGTGATTCCGCACCGAGTTGCGACGCCAGCTCAAGTGCTTCCCTCAACTGCTCGTTGGCGACTTCACTTTGGCCGGTGATCGCCGCAACATCGCTACCCGTCTCGCGTTGTGCCTCCGCAAACGTCTCTTGGGCCTGGAAGAGTTCGTCGGCAAGTGCGCGCGCAGACTCTTGCTGTTGCCCCTGCTGCTGGCCCTGCTGACCTTGTTGCCCCTGCTGGCTCTGCTGCTGACCGCTAGGGCTCTGTGAGGCGAGCTGCTCACTGAGTCGACCGATCGCAGCCCGTGCCTCTTCCTGAACCGGGAACCGATCGGCGATCGCTTTGGCCAAGCCCTGATCACGCTCAAGCTGCGCCTGTCGCGCCGAATCGGGCTGGGCAGACGCGAGGGCATCGCGCTGCGCCTGAGCCGCCTGTGCCAACTGCTGAGCAGCCTCGGCTGCTTCACTCCGCAGTGCCTTGGCGGCCTGCTCGAGCCCGGCGGCAGCCTGCTGGGCCTGCGCCGCCGCCTGCTGTCCTGCCTGCGGATTCGAGGGCTGTTGCCGCGCGGCCGCCTCGAGCCCGGCTTGGGCCGCTTGGGTCGCCTGCGCGGCCGCGGCGAGTTCATCCTGCGACTGCTGCGCCGTGCCGGCGAGGGCTTCCGCGACCTGCTTGGCCACTTCACCGATGTCGCGCTGCTGCTGGCCGAGCGCCTCGGCCGCCGCCGGCTCGGCCGCCACTTGCCGCGCCACCTCCCGCTCGCTCGCGGCCGCCCGCTCGAGCGCTTCGGCGGCCCTCGAGAGTTCACCCGCCTTCGAAGCGAGTTGCGCCCGCTGTGTGTCGGCAATCGCGTTGGCAAGCTCGCGTTGGGCCCGATCGAGGGCCTGAGCCGCGTCGCCGGCGGCCTGCTCGGCCTGCGAGACCCGACCCGGATCGGCGGCGGCCGCCGCCAGTTCCCGCGCCGCTTCCGCGGCCGTCGCGGCCGCCTCGGCCAGTCGGGTCGCCGCCGCCCGGGGCAGATCCTTGCCCGCGGCGACCTTGGGCAGCGTCTCGGCCACCTGCCGCTCCGCAGCGGCGGCCGCCCTGGGGTCTGCGCCCGCCTGCTTCGCCGCCTGCCGCGCCTTGGCGACGTCGTCGAGCTGCCGCCGAGCCGCTTCCAGGTCCGACAACCGCTTCGCGAGCTCTTCGGCACTCCGCTGAGCGGCATCCGCCGTCGTCGCGACGCTAAGCCGTTCCGCGAGTTGCTCGAGCGCGCCCACGGCCTTGTCCTGCTGAGCCAGGGCATCGGGCTTGTCGCCCTCGAAGATTTCCCGCATCGCTTCCTCGACGGCCGCCTTGGCCTGATCGGCGAGCGGGCTCACCTCCGGCCGGCGACGCAGCGAGTCGGCGAGGTCGCCCAGTCCGCCGCGGAACTCCGCCATCTTGGAGACGAGCTCTTCGATCGCCTGCTCGTCGAACGAAGACCGGCCGATCTCCTCCCGGAGCTTCCGGGCCTGCTCGACGAGACTGGTCGCGGCCTCCGCCCTCGCCTGCCGATCCGTGCCGCCACCCTGGGCCCGCTCGACCGAGCCGAGCAGCCGCCCGAGGCCGGCCAAGACGGCCCGCTGGGCCGTCGTCGTCGTGTCGAAGTCGAGGGCACCCAGCCGATCCTCGGCCGCCGCCAACGCCTCGGGAACCTGGGCCTGCTTGACGTGCTGCAGGCCTTCGCTGGCCGCCGCGCCCTCCTCGCCGTCCCAGCCCTTGACGTCCTCGAGCGTCGCCACGAGTTCGCTGAACAGCGACTTGACCGTCCGCTGCCGCTCGAGCGTCGTGAGTGTCGCCGATTCCAAACGAGGCCCGGCCTGACTGGGCAGGGCCACCGTCGTCTCGAGCACCGTCGTCTGGAGCCGCACCAGCCGCCGCGCCTGGGCGGCGATGTCGGCGATCTTCATGCGTCGCAGCAACTGGCGCCGCTCGGCCGCGAGCTGCACGGCGATGCGGCGAACCGCCTGCTGGGCCGTCTGCAGGACCACGTCACGGTCCTGACCCGTGGCCGCATCGGCCGTCACGAGCAGGTCGACGACCTCTCGCATCTCGTTTTGCACCAGCGCGTCGATGTTGCCCCGCATCCCGCGGATGTCGGCATAGACCGGCAACTCGGCGAGCCCGTTCTCCTCGAGTTGCCGAAGCTGCGTGTCCAGCGCGCCCGAAACCAGTTCGACGGCCAGTCCGCGGGCCCGCTCCTGGAGCTCGCGCTGCCGCTGTAGGGGGGCGGCGGGCTGATCCTGACGTGGCGTTGGTGGCTGGGACGCTGCCGGCGGCTGGGCGATAACCGCCGTCGGCAGGCTGCCCAGCAGGATGTGACCGATCACGCGGAGCGTCGCCGAGCGGTTCATGGCGCGGGTCCTTGCCGGGGTGGTTGGGCGTTACCGCCGGGCCTGCCGACGTCGAGCCCTGCGGGCGCGCCGCCGACCTGGAGTTGCCTCTCGAGAATCGCGTCGATCTGGCGGGCCGACAACTGGTCCGACTCGGAGATCGCCGCCAACAGACCGGGCTCGTCGGTCACGTCCAGCATGACCGGGTCGCTGACGGCCGTGCGGCCTTCGTGCTCGCCGCGGTAGTCGGTGGCGCGGAGGCTGATCTTCACCTGGTCGCCCTTTCGCAGTTTGAGCGCCGCCAGCGGCAGGGGCGTGGAGCCGGAAAGCGGCAACCGATCACGGCCCACGTAGCCCTCGGCAGCCGCCGGCAGCAGCGGCACGATCACCGGCTCGGCCACATTCCCTTCCACCGCGTCCACCGCGGCGGCCCGCAGCGGCTCGAGTACCAGTTCGGCGGCGCGGATGCCCAGATCGTCGGCCACCCGCCACTCCAGCCGCGGCTTGCCGTTGGGCAAAGCCAGCCGGGCGGGAAGTTCGGTCGCCACCTGGGGAGCCGCGTCGGGCCTGATCCGGATCGAGCCGCTCACCGGCGCCTCCGGCGCAAGACCGTCCTCGTCCTTGACCTCGACCTCGAACTGAACGGGTCCGCGGACGTTCGCCAGCGGTGAACCATCGCCTGCCAGAGTCCAGGCATCGCCCGCCCGCTGCAACGGATAGTGCTGGCCCGCCACGACCAGCGTGGCGGCCTGCAGCCGTTTGTTGGGCGACGAGACCCCCAGCGACACGCGTGACCCTTCGACCACGGTGATCTGCCTCGTGCCGGGCGCGGCCGGTGGCTCGTCGGCGGCCACCTTACGGGCATAGTCCGGCGTCTCCGCCGCCAGGGCGAGCTCGACGATCGGCAGCGGCACCACCCGCACCTCGACCGGCTCGGTCCAGGCGTCGCCGGCGAACACTTCCGCCCGCACGGTGTCGAGCAGCCTCGGCAGACGACCGGCGAACGTGCGGCCCTCGTCGGCGGCGACAAGATCGATCAGCGTCTCCTGACCCGCGCCGGCATCGACCAGTCGCAGCGAGGCTGCCTCCGGCAACACGCCCCCCAGGCCGACCCGGAACTCGAGTGGCTGTCCCAGCGGGCTTCTCACAAACGTGCGGGTGGCGTAGGTGAGGTCCACCTCCGTGCCACCGATCACGAGCGATTTGATGCGCGTGCGGGTGGGGTAGTGCATCGTTCCCAGCAGCATCCGATTGACGAAGGCCTCGGCGAAGTCGGGACGCACCGCGGCCGCCAGCAAGACCGCCGCCACGCCGGCCGCCAGCCAGGCCAGCCGGCTCCGAACGGCGGCCCCGGCGACATGCTGGGGAACCTGCCAATCGCCGCCGTACTCGGCGACATAGTCGATGACGGCGCCCTGCAGATCGGTCGAGCCCCAGGTCGCGGCATCCGCGGACTCGAACTGCAACGCCGCCACCAGGTCACTGTCGACGCCGTGCTCCCGCTCGACGATCATCGCCAGATCGAGATCGGACTCCCTGACCGCGAGCCAGGGTCGCACGAACCGCCACCAGGCCCAGGCCACCCCGCCAGCCACCGCCAGCAGCAGCACCACGCGGCCGCCCCGCGACAGTCCCAGCAGCCAGTCGAGCAGGAAGGCCACGATCACCGCCGCTAGCAGCGTCAGGCCGGCCGTCGCCGCTGCCGCCACGCGGCGGGTCGAAGCCCGGCGGTGTCGGACGACGCCGATCCGCTCCCGAAGCGCGGCCAGCCGCGGTCCCTGACGGGATGCGGGCGTTCGCCTGGCGGTCGTCGAGACGGCGGTCATGACAGGTTGGCCCCCTTCCGCAGCGCCCATTCGGCGATCATCAAGGTCAGGCCCAGGCCCAGGCACAGCCAGGTCATGCTCAGCGGAAACACCTTGACCGCTTTTTCGGGCCGCGCCGTCGGACTGATCGTGGCGAGGACGTCCTGCGCCGTGACCAGGTCGCAGGCCTCGCCGGAGGTGGCGCTGGCGATCGACCGCTGCAGCGCGGCGTTGCGGACGGCACTGCGACGCTCGGCCGAGAGCGTCGTCACGTTGAACACCGCCTCACTCTCGGTCCGCGTGAGAGGATCTTCGACCCGCAACTGATACTCACCCCCGGCGCCCAACGGGATTCGGGCCTCGAACACGCCGGTTCGCACCTGCGGCAGCGCCACCACCTCGAGGTCGGCGGCATCCCCGCCGCCATCGGGTCGCTTGAGCCGCGCCATGATGACGCGATCCGGCACCGCATCGGCACCGAGTGGCTCGAAGTTGGCGTCGTAGGCCTCGACCGTCACGACGGCCGTGTCGCCCGACTCGTACCGCTGGCTGTCGGTCCGGACCACGAACCGCTTCTGGCTGCCGAGCGCGTGGCTGAGGCCGAGGCGATGGATCATCTGGCCCCAGAACTGGCGGTAGTAGAGCTCGCCATAGCGGCGGCGCAGCCGCCAGGTCTCGTTGCAGCCGAGGTACACCACCTCGCCCCGGCCGAAGCGGCGGATGGCGATGATCGGCTGGAGCGTGCGGCCGTCGCTGCAGGTGTCGACCGGGTGCGTGGCCAGGACGGTGGCCTGCGGGTGGGGACGGGCCACCGGCTGATACCAGGGGAGCGGGCCGAGGTTTTCCCAGGCCTTGCGGTTCTCGGCGTCGTCGGCCCCCAGCCCCATGAAGTCGATCAGACCGGCGTCGGCCGTCAGCCGCAACTGGAACGGCTTCTGGTTCGCGGGCCGCTCACGGCCTTCGACGAGCACCGGCAGCATGTCTTCCAGCGGCGTGCCGGCCAGTTGGCCGGGTCCGAACCGGCTGCCCGCGATCACCACCAGACCGCCCCCGAACTTCTCCACGAACTCGCGGGTCATCTCGCAAAACCGGCCGCTGATCGTGGCCGCCGGCATGTCGCCGAGGAAGATCACGTCGGTCGCGAAAAACTCGCTCCGCGGCGGGGCGGGGGTGGGCAGGAAGAGTTCGTTGCTCGCCCGCACGGCCGGATCGGCCGACCGCAGAAAGGTGCGGAAGCCGCGCATGCCCACCAACTGGTCGCGGTGGAAGACCTCCTTGACGAACCGCCACTCCCACGTCGGCTCATACTCGACGTACATCAGCCGCAGGTAGTCGTCACGGATGTTGACCTCGCGGCTGGCGCGGTTGTTGTCGTCGACGACCTCGCCAGGCAGCGGATCGACCTCCACGATGAACTCGTGGCGGCCGATGGCCTCGGGGATGAACGGGAAATCGACCGTTGTCGACCGACTGGCCAGCGGCACGACCTTCGTGCCGACCGCCACCACCGGCCCGCCGGCCGGCCCCTCGAGCGGCCGCGCCGAGAGCTTGACCGTGGCGGTCGTGCCGTCGAGGTCGGTCTGTCGCAGCGTCACCGTCAGCACCGACTGCTCGGCCTTCTTCATCATCGGCGGCGCCTGCAGGTCGACGGCGACGTCGACGGCCGTCTCCGGACCCACGCCCACCGTGTAGATCGGCACGCCCAGTTCGCCGGCGGCCTCGACCGCGGGCGGCCCGGAGTTTTGGTCGAAGTCACTGACCACGACGACGCCCTGGAGATTGCCAGCCGAGTGCCGCTGGGCCAGATCCTCGAGCCCCCGGCCGAGCGCCGTGACGCGACCCTTGGCGGCGAGTTGGCCCGCGAGCCCCTCGAAATCGGGCCCCTTGGCGTCGTCGTCGCCCAGCGACAGCGGCCGGACGGCGTCAGGCGCCTCGAGCAGATACGCCCGTAGGCGGAACTCCTTGGCCAGCCTGCCGAGCACGTTGTCGGCCCCGCGTCGCAGCCAGGCCGCGACGTATTCCTGCCGCGTCGGAATCACCTCCGCCGGCCGCGCGGCGGGCCGTTCCAGGCCGACGGCCTTGGCGAGCATCTCTTCCGCTGCCGCCGGCAACCGGTCCTGGATCGACATGCTCTCGGTGCCGTCGAAGAGCAGCCAGAGCGATGGCTTCGGCAGTTGCTTGATCGAGATCTGCAGCACGGGGTCGGCGAGCAGCACCGCCAGCAGCGCGAACAGGCCGCCGCGGAGCGCCGAAAGGGTCAACCGCACCCACCTCGACAGCAGCGGCTGCCGCCGCAGGTAGAACCACACGGCCGCGGCGACGCCGGCCGCCGCCAACGCCAGCACCCGCAGCGGATGCCGGGCGGCCCACTCCGCGGCGAACGCCAGCCGCCAATCGACAATCTCGCTGACATCGCCGATCCGCAGCACGTCGCCGAGCAGTCGCTGGATGTTCATGCGGAGGCTCCCTCGGCGGCCAACGCGTTCATCCTGGCCAACAACGCGTTCTCTGCGACGAGGCAGCCGATCGCCGCCAGCAGCAGCCACCACCAGGAGCCCTGACCGCTGACGCTGGCGCCGTCGATGCTGATCGGAGCGTCCCGCTCGACCCAACGGAAGGCGTCGCTGTCGTCCGTCTTGGCGGCGAAGGACGCCGCGTTCAACACGCCGGGCTCGGACTCACGTGGCTCGCCGTTGGCCGCCCATGGCCGGTCCCAGAGCACCATGTCGCGCCGCTCCCGGTCGGCCAGGTCGGCCTTCGAGGCCACGATCGTGTAAACACCGCGGGCGGTCATGTCGCGGATCGTCACGCCGTAGGCGTCGCCACCGAGCGCCTCGACCGCCAGCGACTCCTGCCGCTCACCCGGCCGCACGAGCCGAATGTCGGCCCGCCGGTCGGCGGAGCCCAGCGGGATCGTGAACTGATCGGCGGTGGCCACGTTCAGGTCCGGCAGCGTGGTGGCCAGCAGCGACCGCAACAGCCGGTCGAAGAGCAGGATCGCGTTGGTCTTGGGGAGCGTGTTCCATGGACTGAACAACCCGCTCGTGACGCAGACCACCTCGCCGCGGCCGATCTGCCGCGACACGAGGAAGGGCAGGCCGTTGTCGAAGGCGGCCAACACCCGCGGCCCCTGGGGCTTGGGCGCGGCCTCGGATTCACTCGCCGCGGCCCAGGAGAGCCACGTGGGCGCGACCGCCTCGAGATCCTCCCGGGCCTGTCGCAACGCCTCACGGTCGGTCGGCGTGGCCCGTCCCCGCGATTCGAGGTCGGAGAGCCGTGCCACCTCGGCGGTCAGCCGGCTCCGCTCGGCCTGCTCCTCGGCGGCCCAAGCCACGTCGGCCGCCGCGATCTGGGCCACCTTGGCGGCGTCGGCTTCGCAGGCCACCGCCTGGAAGAAGACGGGCGACTCGTAGAGATCGGCCAACTCCTCCTCGGGCGTGCCCGGCAGGCGGAAGAGCGGCTCGTCTTTCATGGTCTTCCAGTCGAGGAAGAAGGGCTTGATGTCGCCGGTCGCCGACTCGGGCAACTGGCCGATCGGCCCGGCCAGCGGCACCGGCAGGATGCCCCGGCCTTCGAGCCAGCCCGTAGCATTCCAGGCCGCGGGATCGAAGTCGGCACCAGCCGCGATCACGAGCCGCCCCCCCTGCGCCACGAACTCGCGCAGCAGCGTCACCGCCGGCCCCGGCTCCGGCACTCCGGCGACCACCACCAGCCGCACGTCGGCCAGCGCCTCGCGATCGAGCGCGTCGATCTTGAGATGCCGCACCTGCACGAGATTCCGCCGCAACTCCTCGCCGGCCACCAGCGGCGCGAGCAGCCGGCGGAGATGGCGGGTCTCGCCGAAGCGGTTGAGCCTCGGATTCTCCTCGCCCGCTCCGGTCTGGTCGACGAACACCACAGGAACCGACGCCAGCACCGGTGCGACCACGCTGCGGGTGTCGTCGCCCGGCACGCGATCGGGGGGCAGCGTCACCGTGGCGGGCGCGAATCCGGGCCGCCCCTCGGCGGGCACCGCATGAAACTCGTGTGTGAAGGAGACCTCGCGGGTCTGCCCCGGCTCCAGGTCGATCGTCGAGCCCGCCACCTGATCGCCGTCGACCGCCAGCGACACCCGCACGCCCGATCGCGGTGCGGCACCCTCGTGGCGAATGACCGCGGTGAAGATCGCCGGCGCGTTGAGATCGGCGACGCCATCCTCCACCCGCAACGACTCGACCCACGTGTTGTCGACGGAGTCGGCCGCGACCTGCACCACCTGCATGCCGTCGAACTTGAGGCCCTCGCCGCCGGCGCCTGCCTCCTTGGCCAAAAGGGAGCCGGCGCCCGCCGGCCAGGTGACCGACTGCTGGTCGCCGATGAACACCACCCGCTTGTCGGGCAGGTCCGCCGCCAACTGGGCCGCCCGGGCCGCCAGATCGACGGCCGCCGCCGCCGAACCGGGGCGGTCGACGACGGTGATCGAGTCGAGGGCCTCCTTCGTGTCTTCGGCGCTGCGACGGCCGTCGAAACTGAAGGTGCCCGCCGGCCCGCACAGCGGGATCACGGACGTCCGGCTGCCGGGCGGCAGCCGCTCGATGAACTGCTGGGCCCGGGCACGGGCGTCGTCGAGCAGCGTCTTGTCGCCGCCGAGTTTTTCCCGCCCCATGCTCAGGCTGTTGTCGAGGACGACGATCGCGTGAACGGGCCCGCCGCCGGCAGCCCCGGCCCCCGACGCCAGGAACGGCCGCGCGATCGCCAGGCCGAAGAGCACGACGGCCGCCGTGCGGAGCAGGAGCAGCAGCACGTCGCGGAGCTGCAACAGCGAGCGGCTGCGGCTGGCCGCCTCCAGCAGGAAGTCCATCGCCGCCCAGTCGAGCACGCGGAACCGCTGGCGGTTGAGGATGTGGATCACGATCGGCGCCGCGGCGGCGGCCAAGCCGGCCAGGGCGAGCGGCAGCGATCCGGGCGGGAAGGCGAGCATCGGGGCGGGGCCTAGCGGGGCGCGGCGAACCGCTGCTGGAGGTCGTCGATGCGGCCCTCCTGCAGGATCGGCAGATAGCGGTTGGGAATCGCCAACACGAAGGCCGCCACGGCGGTGCCGTAGAGCTGGCCCGGCAGGCCGTCGACATGGGCTCCCGCCACCCACGAGCCGCCCCGCTCGGGGACCGCGGGATCGTAGACCTGCGAGACGACGATACAGTCACGGAGCCGCGGATAATGCGCCCGCCACCCCTGCCCGCCCACCTGATAGAGCGACTGGGCCACGTAGTTGAGCGTGTAGGCATCGAAGGGCAACTTGCCCGTCCGGCTGGCCTCGGGCTTGGCCTCGGCGATCGCGGCCATCACCGGTTCCATGCTCTTGGCGATCCGCCAGTCTTCGTACTGCCCGAACTCCTGCATGCAGACCACGCCGGCGGCCGCCATCGCGATGGTGGCGTTGCCACCGCCGACCGCGTAGGTGAACCGGCCGGGCAAGGACCTCTGCTGGGGCTCCGGCTGGTTCGGATTGCCATCGGCCGGCATGTAATGCATGCGGACGCGCGAGATCGCCTTCTCGATCACCTCCGGCGGAATCTCGAGGCCGCTGTCGACGGCGCTGCGGAGCGCCTTGGCCTGCATCACGCAGAGACTCAGGTCGCCATCCTGGGGCAGGGCGACGTAGTTCCAACCACCGGCCGGGCCCTGCGTGCGGGCGATCAGCTTGAGCGCCTTGTCGAGCGTGCGGCCGATGCGGGGGTCGCCCGTCATCCCGTAGGCCTGGCCGAGCACGAAGGTGGCCAATCCGTGGTTGTACATATCACGGTGGGCGTCGGCGATGTTCAACAAGCCGCTGGGTTTGGCATTGGCGACGATGAATCCCAGCGCCCGGTCGACCGTCGGCCCATACTCACCGATGCCGGGCGAGTGACCCGCCGCCAGGAAGGCGAGCACGCCCGTCGCCACCAGCCCCATGTCGTTCGAGCCCCAGTTGCCGGCCGGCGTCTGGTTGGCCGCCAGCCACGCCAGTCCACGGTCGAGGGCGGCGGTGCTGTCGGGCGTGATCTCCCAATCACCGTCGGCCGCCACCGCCATCCCACCCGCGATCCCGCAGGCAAGCACGACGGCGAGCACGAGGGGCAGGCGCCACGCCCGCGCCGGGGTGGGGACGGTGTCAGCCATGACGATCCGCGAAGCGGAGTTCGGGAAAGATGCAGCGAAGGGAAGCGGGAGAAGAGCGGGGACCAGGGGATATGACCGCAGGGACCGATCGGTTACGCCAGACCGGACAAGACCCTCATTTTGGCGTCAATTCCACGAGGTCCCGGGCCGGATCGCCGGGCCCACGTCCGAACAGCGTCCACAGCCGGTCGGCCACCGGCACGAGCGGGCCGACCCGCGGCAGCGGGTCTTCGAGCCCCGGCAGGGGGCACCGGCGGCGAACACTGCCCCGTGGGTCGAGCCAGACGAGGACGGCCCGCGACGCGGGCGTGCCGGCCACGGGCTCCTGTTCCACCGCGAGCACGCCGTCGGCCGCCACCAGACAGCCGTCGAGAAGTTCGGGCACCTCATACCGCCAGACGATCGCACCGTCACCGCAGGCCAGCGCGACGAGCCCCTCGCTCCGCTCCACGACCACCAACCGCTCCTCGCCGCCGCCGACCAGGCCGAGCACCCGTCTGACTCCGGCGAACCCACGCTTCCAGACGGCCCGGCCGGTGGTCGCGTCGATCGCGGTCACGGCCGGGTCGGCCGGCTGCACCACGTAGAGCCGCCCGTCGATCACCAGCGGCGGATTCGGGGCCTGCAGTCGCCAGTACGGATCGACCACCGGCGGCACCCAGGGCTCCTGTCTGGCCCAGCGAATCTGGCCGGTCGAGTCGCAGGCGATCAAGCCGCCGCCACACGTGATCACCAGGCCGTCGGCGGCCCAAGCCATCTGGCAGTCGTGCCCCTGCGCGGCCCACTCGTCGCGCATCGGCGACAGCGTGCGCTCGCCGAGCGACTGGCCCGTGGTGGCGTCGAAGGTGGCCAGCGACAGCGTCCAGCCCTCCGTGGCCTTCTGCGCGGTGCACGCCAACAGCGTGTCGCCCACGGCGATCGGGTCGGAGGCCACGAACCACTGGTTCGGGCGGGCCTGGACCTCCCATTCCACCGCCCCGTCGGCAAGCCGGATCGCGGCCAAGGCCGGACCGGCGGGCCGCAGGCGCCGCACGAAGGCGTGGGACTGGCTGGCGATGGGCCGCATCGGCTGGCCGGCGAAGCCGTGGGCGTGGCCGACCTCGTTGGCGAGCCCCGCCCGCCATTGCAACTGGCCGCTCTGCACGTCGTAACTGGCCAATTGGAAACGGTTGCTCACGAGCAACCGCGGACCAGCCACGGCGGCGGCCAGCTGCCGGGCCACCCAGTCGAGTTCCCGAAGGGGTGACGACGGGCCGGGCCGCCGATATTCGCCCGGCCCCTCGCCCGGCCCGTGGCCGACCTCACCCTCCACGCGGCTCCGCGGCGTGGCCGCATAGTCGCGGGCGGCCGGCAGGGCGGCGACACTCGTGCCCGCCGACGCCGCCCGCCCCAAGGGCAGCGCTGCGGCCCGCTCCCGCCGCAGGTCGGCCGCCAGCGTGCGCCACGCGGCCGCTTCGAGCGTGGCCGTGCCGATGCCGACCGATCCCTCGACGGCCGCAGCCGCCGGCTCACCCAGCAGACCCGCAGCGAGGTCGTCGGAAACCGCCAAGCGGCTGGCAAGCCGCACCGGCACCGCGCCGCGGGCGGCCGCATACCGCTGCCGCGCCATGGCGAAACGGCCCGCCGCCAGCTCGCGGTCACCCAGCAGCAGGCTTGCCTCCGCCGCAGCGGGCGTGCCGGGATACTGCGCCGCCACCGCCGAGAGGATCGTCGCGTCGCCCGAGTCGATCGCCTGCCGCAGCCGGAGGCTGCCGCGATCGTCGAAATCGGCGGCCATGGCGGTCTGCAGCCGTGGGTTGTCGTGCAGCAGGGTGACGGCGAACGCCGGCAGCGAGCAGATGAGATCCGGATCGACGACATCGGGCGCAAGCTCGGCCTGCGACAACGTCAGTCCGCCGATCAGCGCGCGGCCCACGTCCTCCAGGGCGTTTTCCGACAGTGCCGCTTCGATGTCGGCCGCGATGCTGATGCCCTCCTTGGTGGCCTCGAGCACCAGCGGGTACTTGAGTCCTCCCTCGGCCTTGCCCTTGCGGCCACGGGGGTGGCCCTTCTGATTCTTATGGAGCTTGCCGTCGTTGATCGGCGGCAGGACCACGGGCGTGCCCTGGGCCGTCGCCGCGGCCCAGGCGAACACCGGCGGCGTGCCGGGCAAGTTGTAGAACTGCGCCCGGGCGGCCGTCTCGCAAACCTGGCTGGATCGGGACACCACCGCCTCCATCAACTCTCGCCGTGCCAACCAGGCGGGGAAGGTCTGCTGCGGCTGCCCGGTGATCAGCGGCGCCGCCAGTGCGTGTGGCTGCACCAGGGAGTAGGTCCTTGGCACGCCCTCGTCGGCCAGCCGCAGCCCGAAGGCCTCGTAGCGGGCGAGCACCTCCGCCGCCTGCTGCGGATTCCGGGCCGGGGCGAGCAGCGCGAGTTCGGCGAGGAGGTCGAGCCGCGCTTCGATCGACCAGGCTCGCGACAGGCTCTCCTGCCAGAGCAGTTCGAGCAGCTCGGCGGCCAGTTCGGGGCTCGTCGCACCCCCCAGCTGCCACGCGGCGCAGGCGGTGATCCACGATCGTTCCTCGCTCGTGGCAGGCTTGACGGCCAGGGCGGCCTGCCGCCAGTTCGCCAACGGCACGTTGCCGGGCAGCGGCGAGGCGGGCGGCCGCACGTCGGCAGGCACCAGCGACGCTACCAGAGGGAACGGCTCGGTCCACACGCCGCCGAGGATGATCCGCCGCGCCGAAGGATGGGCGGCCGCCAGCAGGCCGACGGCGGCCACCTCGCCGGGGTGGACGAACTCCGCCCAATGGATGCCGTCGGGGCTCGTGCCCACCCGCAGCGCGCCGCCGCAGTGCACCAATCGCACCCAGGTGCGGCCCACGACGAAGGCGATCGGCCGCTCATGCGGCCGGCCATCTCCCTCGAGCTGACCTCCCTCGGCACCGATGGGCTCCATCTGCCGCAGGCTCTTGTCGTGCTTGTTGGCGAGGAAGCCGAGCACCAGCCGCAGGTTGCCGGCGGCGTCGGCCGCGACCACGCTCGTGCCGGGGTCGAAGGCGTCGATCTGCAGGACGATCCCCCGGGGCGGTCCGGCGGGCAGCCGCGTCATCATCCGCCCGGGCTGCTGGTTGCCGCGAGCCTCGAGCGCGACCCGCCCGTCGGGCAGGTCGGTCGCCGTCACGCCCTCGGGCAGCGTGCGATCCCAGAGGACGCCGGCGCCGAGGATGTTCGTCGCCCGGTCGCCGATGCCCACCGTGGGCCGCGGCAGTGGCGTCGCCGGCACGACCGCCAGTTCGGCGAACTCGGCGTTGCCCTCCAGGTAGATCTCCGTCGGAGCGGCGGGCATGGGCACCTCGACGATGCGGACGTCCCCCCGCGACAGCGTCAAGAGACCGTCGGCATGCCTGAGCTCCAGCCGCGCCGGAGCCGCGGGATTGGTGCGCTGCATCCGGCCGGCATCGGTGGCGGCGAGCACGTATCCCTGCGGCATGGGCTGCGCCCCCTGCCGCGTCGTCAGGTAGCCCGCCCAGGGGCCGGCCGCACCACTGGCGCCGAGGGTCGCCCCTTGCCCCCCATGCCAGGCATGGATGCGGAACCCGTTCCAGTCGTAGATCGCCAGTTGCAGGCACGTCCCCGTTTCCAGCGGGGCGAGCAGCTTGACGACGCCCTTGAAACTGCCGGCCTGACGACCGCTCCGCTGATGCGTCCCGAACGACGAGGCCGCTCCGGGCACCGCGGCGAACCACGGCTTCAGCACCTCGACCGCCGGCGGTTCGATGGGAAGCGGCCGGAAGGCGAGAAGCGACGGCGGCACGCTGCGGGCCGCACGCAGGGTCACATCCCAGGGCTGGTCCGGTCGGATGACGGTCGCGGGGGCCACCGCGGCGACCGGCGGCGGCGCGGGGGCTGCGGCGGCGGGGGCTGCGCCCACCGGCGGCGGCGACTCGGCCGACACGCTCTGCGCAACCCCGGACTCGGGTCCAGCGGCCGGCGCTGGCATGGCCCCGTCCGCCGTCGCGGCAGCCTCGAGCGGCGGCTCCACGACCGCTGCGGTGGCCGCGACCACCGCCACCTCGCGGCCCCGCGGCCTGAGCAGCCAACTGGCGGCGACCATCGCTACCAAGAGCGAGATCGCCACCGCATAGACGAGCGCGACACGACTGCCCCGGCCCGCCCGGCCGCTGCCCCGAGCGCGGGCCAGGATCGCGTCCACTGACAGTCCGGGGTGTCCGAGCACCTCGGCGAGCCGCTGCTCAAGCAGGATGCGCTCGCGGCAGGCCCGCGCGATCGCGGGCGAGGATCGGGCCGCTTCCAGCAGCGCGGCGCACTCCTCCGGCCCGAGTTCTTCGGGGTTCTTCTCCTCGATCAGCGCTAACAGTGCGGCTTCGTCCATCATGCGATACCTCCGGACAGTGCGGTGTCGAGACACCGTTTGACGGCCTGACGGGCCCTGTGCACGAGCAGCTTGACCGCGCCTTCGCTCCGCTTGAACTGCGCGGCGAGTTCACGCATCGGCAGATTCTCTCCATAAAACAGGTCGATCGCCCGTCGGGCGCTCGCCCCGAGCCCGTCGAGGCAGGCGGGCAGCCGCTCGATGGCGTCGTCGTAGCGGCCATCGTCGCCACTGCGATCCTCGATCTCCAGGCAGAGTTCCGTCCAGGCATGCTGGCGGCGACGGGCGCCCCGGAGATGCTCCCGCAACACGTTGCGGGCGATGCCGAAGAGCCAGGCCCGCAGGCTGACGCCCGCCGGTGGATCGCCGCCGGCGTAGAGCCGCACGAACACCTCCTGGCACAAGTCGTCGAGCTCGCCGCGGCCGGCGAGCCGAGCCCTGAGGTAGCCGCCGACGGCCCGCTCGTGACGACCGACGAGCGCGGCGAAGGCGGCATGGTCGCGGCGGCGGGTGGCCGCCAACAGGCTGCTGTCGGTGGCGATCGGGGCGGTCGTGTCCATGCGAGATGGCCGCCGCGGGGGCGGCGTCAGCGGGCCGCGTCGGCCGCGGGGTCCGAGAGCAACTTGCCCGGCGGCTCGAGCGTCGGAGTCGCGGACGTCGTCGCCGACATCCGGAAGCGGCCGAGCACGTGCTGGGGCAGCGGGCCATGGCGGAAGAAGAGCTTCACGACCAGATCGGTGCCGCCGGGGAAGCCCGCCTGGCCGTCGAGCAGGAGCATCACCGCGCCGGCATGGGCCTCGCCGGCCCAGCCGGTGGCCGGACTCCCGTCGATGATGTCCGCGGCCGGAAACCGTGGGCCCTGGTGGGTGGCGACGGCGGCGGTGAAGGCCAGCGCGGTCCGTCGGGCCGGCGGCTCGACGGATAATGCGTCGGCCTCGACGCCGGTGAGCACGAAGTTGCCGTTGGAGAAGCGGCCCGGCCCGCCGCCCGGCAGCGACTCGTGCCCCAGCGCGTCGATCCGCAGGGCCGTGATCCCCTCGAGTGACGTGCGGATGCGGACGGTCAGCGCGTCGGTCTGCGGCGACGCGCCTTCGGCCAACACCGAACCATCCTCGAGCTTGC
>VGYP01000032.1 GCA_016872955.1 Planctomycetota bacterium | reverse complement strand
TGGCCCCAGTGACTGATGCAATGGGCCTCGTCGATCGCGAAGCGCCTCACGCCGACCTCCGCCAGCGTGTCGAGCAGCCCGGAGTTGACCAGTCTCTCCGGTGCGGTGAACAGCAGCCGCAGAGCGCCGGCCCGCAGCCGGTCGCGGATCGCCGCCCGGTCCTCGGACGACAGCCCGGCATGCAGGGCCGCGGCCGGATAGCCGATCGCCTCCAGGGCATCCACCTGATCCTTCATCAGGGCCACCAGCGGTGAGATCACGACGTCGGTCGATTCGCCCACCAGCGGCGGCAGCTGATAGCAGAGGCTTTTGCCTCCGCCGGTCGGCATCACCACCAGCGAGTCACGGCCGCCGAGTGCCGCGTGGATGGCTTCCGCTTGGAGGGGCCGAAGCATCTCGAAGCCCCACCAGCGACGGAGAACCTCAACGACCCGTGCGTCGCCGGCTGCGGCCGTGGCGGCAAACGTGTCGATTTCGGCCGGCCCTGGCACGAGGGGGTCTCCTGCACGTCGTTGCGAGTGACAGCAGGATATCAGTCTGGCTTCCCACCGGCACGCGATACACTGTCCGCAATGCTCTGGATCGCCTGGAAGATGCTGGTCGGCAATCGGGTCAAATACCTGGGAATCGTCTTCGGTGTGGTGTTCGCGGCGGTGCTCATCGCCCAGCAGGCTTCGATCTTCTGTGGCCTGATGTCGCTGACGGTCAGCCAGATCCGCGACGTCGAGGGGCCCGGCATCTGGGTGATGGATCGCCATGTCCAGTTCGTCGACGACATCAAGCCCCTCTCCGACAACGAGCTCTTCCGGGTCAAGGGCGTGCCCGGGGTCGAGTGGGCGGTGCGGTTCTACAAGGGCATCGGTCGGGCCCGACTCCAGGAAGGGGCCTACGAGCAGATGATCATCCTGGGGCTCGACGACGCCACGCTCGTCGGGGCCCCCGCAGGTGTCTTTCTGGGCTCGATCGCCGACCTCCGCAAGCCCGACGCCGTGATCATGGACGACGCCGGTTACAAGCGGGCCTGGCCGGGCGAGTCCTACAAGCTCGGTCGCACGTTCGAGATGAACGACCGCCGGGCCGTGCTCGTCGGGATCACGAAGGCCAGCCGCACGTTCCAGAGTTTTCCGATCATCTACACCCGTTACAGCCAGGCGGTGCTGTTCGCCCCACCGGAGCGGAAAGTGCTCTCCTTCGTGCTGGCCGACGCCCAGCCTGACGTGCCGTCGGAGGAGGTCTGTCGCCGGATCGAGCAGCGCACGGGCCTTCAAGCCCTGACCCGTGAGCAGTTTCTCTGGAAGACGATCGCCTACTACCTGCGGAAGACCGGCATCCCGCTGAACTTCGGCATCACGGTGCTACTCGGCTTCTTGGTGGGCACCGCCATCGCGGGGCAGACGTTTTATCTGTTCACGGTCGAGAACATCCGGCAGTTCGGCGCGCTCAAGGCGATGGGCACGAGCAACTGGACGATCCTCGGCATGGTGCTCGCCCAGGCGATGCAGGTGGGCATCGTGGGTTACGGCCTGGGTGTGGGCTTGGCCGCCGTCTTCGGCTGGGTGGTGAAGGGGGCCTCCCGGCTCTCCTTCTTCATGCCCTGGCAGGTTCTGGTGATCACGGCGGTGGCCGTCGTCGTGATCGTGCTCGTCGCCAGTCTGCTTTCGATCCGCAAGGTATTGATCGTCGATCCGGCGATCGTCTTCCGAGGCTGAGTCAATGGCGACCGCCACCATTCCTCGCACCCTCCACGACCGACCCCTTGAGGGGATCGCCGTCCGGGTGCGGGGCGTGACCAAGGACTTCGGCAGCGGCGGAGCGATGACACGCGCGCTCCGCGGCGTCGACCTCGACGTCCCCTATGGCGAGTTATTGATGCTCATCGGTCCGAGCGGCTGCGGAAAGACGACACTCGTGTCGATCGTGGCCGGCACGCTCCAGCCGACGGTAGGAGACGTGACCGTGCTCGGCCAGGTCCTCGCCGCCATGTCCAACGGCCGCAAAGTGAGGTTTCGTCGCGACAACGTCGGCTTCGTGTTCCAGTCGTACAACCTGCTGCCCGCGCTGACGGCGGCCGAGAATGCCGCGGTGCCCCTGCTGATCGCCGGCTGGAATCGCCGGCGGGCGGTGGAGGCGGCGGCCGACGTCCTCGCCCGGCTCGGCATGGCAGACCGTCTCGCCAGCCTGCCCAGTGAGCTTTCCGGGGGGCAGCAGCAGCGGGTGGCGATCGCCCGGGCCCTCGTTCACGAGCCGCGGCTGCTGGTCTGCGACGAGCCAACCAGCGCGCTCGATGCCGAGAACGGCCGGATCACCATGGAACTCATCCGGCAGATCGCCGTCCAGCCCGGTCGGGCGGTGATCGTGGTCACCCACGACTCCCGCGTCTATTCCTTCGCCGATCGAATCGCCTCGATGGAAGATGGCCGGATCGATGCGATCGCCGCCGGTCCTCATCACGTCGACCAGGACTGAAACTCCGAAACCGGATACCATCTGCCCATGGCCAGCGTCTCCGCGGAGGAGCCCGCCGTCTCACCGCCCCGACGGCTCACGCGTCGCAGCACGCTCGCCGACGTCGTCACGCAACGGCTCCTGCCGCTGGTGGCGATCGGCCTGCTGGCCTTCGCCGGCTGGTACGTCTGGACGACGAGGCCGGTGACTCGAAATCCCGTGCCGCCGATCGCCCCGGCCAGCAACCCGTTCGCCGACTCACTGGCCGCGGCGGGGATCGTCGAGGCGCAGACGGAGAACATCGCCGTGGGCTCGGCTACGCCCGGAGTGGTGGTGGAGGTGGTCGTGAAGGTGGGCGACGAGGTCAAACCGGGTGCGCCATTGTTTCGGCTCGATGATCGGGAACTGCGGGGCGAACTGGAGGTCAAGCAGGCCGCGGTCGCGCAGTACCGTAGCGAACTGGTGCGGCTCGAGGCCGAACCCCGCAAGGAGAAAATCCCGGTGCTGGCCGCCGCCGTCGACGAGGCCAGGTCGCTGGTCACCCGCGAGACCGACGCCCTGAAGCGAAGCGAGGAGACGTTCGCCCGTAAGGTCTCCACGGAGCAGGAGTTGATCGAGCGTCGGGAAGCGCTGGAGGCGGTGAAGGCCAAGCTCGCCCGCGCGCAGGCTGACCTCGACTTGCTCGAGGCCGGCTCGTGGCAATACGACCGCGACGTGTCGAAGGCGGCGCTGTCCCGGGCCGAGGCCGAGGTGGCCAAGATCGAGGTCGAACTCGACCGGCTGGTGGTGCGAGCACTCGTCTTGGGCCGCGTGCTGCAGGTCAACGTCCGGCCCGGGGAGTTCGTGGGCACGCCCGCCAACCAGCCGCTGGTGATCCTCGGCAACACCGACAGGCTGCACGTCCGTGTCGACATCGACGAGTATGACATTCCGGGATTTCATTCGGGCCTGTCGGCCGTCGCCGTGCCCCGCGGCAATCTGCGGGAGAAATACCCGCTGGACTTCGTGCGGGTTGAGCCCTTTGTGGTGCCCAAGAAGTCGCTCACGGGCGATACCACCGAGCGGGTCGACACCCGCGTGCTCCAGGTGATCTACGAGTTCGATCCGGTCGGGCGGCCACCGCTGTTCGTGGGGCAGCAGGTGGAGGTGTTCATCGACACCGCGGAGTGAGCGGCGGTGCAGCCACGGTTTTCCATGGGCAAACTCGGGTTGCGGCGGGACGTTGGCGGTGCGACATTTTCCACCCCTGCATGCCCCCGAATCCTCCCCAGTCCGACCCCCGCTCGCGGTGGCACGCGACCGCGTGCCGCGCCGGGCCCGCGTGTGCGGTGATCCTGTTCGCGGCCGTCACGTCCGTCGCGGAGGTGCCGAGACCGCTGCCGGAGTCGGCGGCCGAGCCAATCCAGGTCGACGCCGAGGTGCCGGAGGGCATTTTTCTGCCGGCGGCTCACGGCCGGGAGTTCTGGCAACGCACGCTCGCGACGGTGCAGGCAGACTGGCCCGTGGCGCGGGCGGTCGCGCCCGACTTCAGATCGCTGCCGCCGCGGGCAGGGGTTATCGAATCGGCCTGGGTCGAGCCCGCCACGCAGGCTGCCCGGCCCGCCTGGCCACCTGAACGTCAGCGGTTGGTCGTCCGCGTGGTGCCCGCCGTGGGCGGTGCCTGGATCGACGCGGCTCTGGAAACGCAGTCACTCTCCGAGGTGGTGTCCGACGGGGCGGGCGCAAGGCTCGTCTGTGACTGGCGGTCACGACCGGACGGTGACAGCCTCACCACCCAGCTCGCCGCCAGGCTCGCTCCGCTGGGCGACCCCGTTGTGTCGCTGCCTCCCCTCGACCGCAACGAGACGTTCGTGCCGCAGGCGGCCGACCTGCCGTGGACCGGCAGCCGCTTTCCACGGCTCTCGCGGGCGGGCCACAAGATCTGGAAGGACTACCGCAACTTCTACGACTGCGAGAGCCTGGTCTGCTTGTCCGCCGCCTTCGGGGCCGGTGCTCTGATGGCCAACACCGGCTTCGACGACACCATGCAGGCAGCCTGGCAGCGGGGTGTTGAGCCGACAAGCCTGGGCACCTTCTTCTCCGGCTGCAAGGACATCGGTGAGGGCCGCTATGTCCTGCCGATTTTCGGTGTGGCGGCGGCCACGGGGCTGGTGTTCGAGGGCCACCCGATGGGCGACGTGGTCGGGGAGTGGGGCTCACGTTCGCTGCGGATGTTCGTGGTCGGCGCTCCGCCGCTGTACGTGCTGCAGTTGGCCACGGGCGCCGCGCGTCCCTCCGAAGACGTCGGTAGCCAGTGGCACTTCTTCAATGACAACAACGGGGTCAGCGGCCATGCCTTCGTGGGCGCGGTCCCCTTTCTGGCGGCGGCCGAGATGGTGGAGAGCCCGCTGCTCAAGGGCACGCTCTACGTCTGCTCCACGTTCGTCGGCTTCTCCCGCATGACCGACGACGCCCACTATCCGTCGCAGGTGTTTCTCGGCTGGTATCTCGCCTGGGCCAGCGCACGGGCGGTCGATGCCACGGAGATGCACTTCGCCGGAATGGAGGTGCAGGTGGTGCCGGTGCCGATCGGTGACCTGGGTGGCCTGGGCGTGACGGCGGCCTGGTGACCGTCGGTGGTCAGACCGCCGCCCGCCGCCGGTGACGGAGCAGCAGCCCGCCGACCATCGTGGCGGCGGCGGTCAGCGAGGCCGGCTCGGGGACCGCCCGCCACGAGACGCCGTATTTCTGTGGAAATGAGGTATTGCCCCAGACGGCCCCGTCGGTCAGATCGAACGTGTTGAGCGGATATTCAACCCGCAGGCCGTAGAGGCCCGATCGGGGCAGTGTGAAGGAGAGATGCTCGACCGTGTTGTAGAGGCTCTCGGAGCGGGCGATCAGCGCGGTGAAACCGCCGCTCGAGTCACGCTCCCAAAGCGACAGGTTGAGGTCGGCCTGGGCCAGATCGGTGTAGGCGAGGGTCGGAAAATCGAACAGCCGGACACGCAGCCAGCTGAGCGAAGCGGTGAAGGAGGTGTTGCCCATCAGCCACTCGGAGATCGGGTAGTCGTTGGGCGTGCCGCGGACGGCGCTGCCGAAGTCCCAGCCTTTATGCGAGACCGGCCCCTGCGGACCGCTGGCCGTGCCGGCGACGCCGAGCTGGCCGTTGAGCTGCAGGTCGAGCGTCGTCGCCAGATTCATGCGGCCGGCCCCCGCGGCCCAGTCCAGCGACTGCGTTGTCTGCGTGAAGGTGTCTGCCCCCACCGTGACCAACTGCTGGCCGTTGCTCCAGCCGCTGGTCTTGTCGGCACCGCTCAGCAGCAGGGACTTCACCACGACGCTCTGCCTGGCCTCGACGTTCGCGGTCAGGGCCGGCAGCGTTTTCGCAGCACTCACGACGAGTGCCGCGCCGCCGGCCACGATCGGGGCCGAGAAACTGGTGCCTCCGACGGCGGAATAGGCGTCGGGGGCGGCGCCGTACTCGATGGAGTTCGGCAGCGTCGCGTTGTTGCCGCCGGTCTGGCCGCCATAGAACGCCGACACGATCGGGTCGCCGGGGGCTGCGATGTCGACCGCTGCCCGCACGTCCGGCACCACAAAAGCCTGGGTTCCGCTGATGCGGTATCCGAAATCTGCCGGCCCGCGGCTGCTGAAGGTGGCCACCGTGGCGAACGTGTTGGCCCCGCCGAGGGCCGCCACGGTGATGCCGTTGTAGCCGGTGCCCGGCGACCCGACCGTGTCGGCCGTCGGCCCCGCGTTGCCGGCGCTGACGACGTACGTGGTGGTCGGATTCTCGAAGGGGTAGGCGTCCATCACGACCGTGAACGGGTCGACGCCGGCCGAATCGGGCGTGAAGCCCCAACTCGAGTTGACGACGTCGGCCGTTCCGAAGGTGGCCTCGTAGGGAACCAGGAACGAATTCACCGTGAAATTGAAGCCAGTGGCGTAGGCGTTGCCAAGCCACTCCGAAGCGATCGCGGCCCCCCGGAGGCTGGTGGCAGGGGCGATCCCCAACTGGCGGATTTCGGGATCCACGGCCGTCTGTTGGCCGCCGATGAGCATGGCCGCCCACGTGGCGTGGGCATCGTACTTGGCCGCGATCGATGCACTGCGCCAGGACTCGGTCCCGGCCGAGAAGTTGGTGCTGCTGGTGGCCACGTGCTGCAGCGTTTCGTGGCCGTTCCAGAAGAAGCCTGCCTCCAGGTTCGAGGTGATCGTATTCTGGCCGGTGATCGGGGTCGAGAGGCCGTAGTACTGGTTGGCCCCGAGAAAAGCGTTCAGGTCGAAGGTCGTGCCGCCCACCGACGTGGTGGCATTTCCGGAGGCGGGCAACCCGCCGGTGGCCCCCTCGTACGATGCCTGTCGCCGCTCGTGTCGATCGAGTCGCGGAGAAGCGGCGGCGATCGGAATCTCGGCGGCTGTCAGGGTGCTCGCGGACCGTAGCACGCAGACGGCCAGAGCCGCGACCAGGCGACGGCGCAGACTGGACACAGGCCCCCTCCAGCCGATGCGGCTGAGCCGCATGCCCCCTACCATGAACCGGGCGGTCGCTCACCGCTTGGCAACCGGCATCGACGCCGTACGCGTCAGCCCATCATCAGAATGGCGACCGTGATCACCGCCGACTTAATCCCGACCGGGAGCATCACCAGCCGGCGATTTGCAGGCCCGTCGGAGGCGAGGATCGACGATCGCCGATCGACCGGCTGAGCCAGCGGATTGGCGAGATCCGCAAGTGAGATCGGCTGCTCCAGCATGGCGTCGACACCGGCCTCTCGTGCGACCGCCACCGGGTTGCCAGGGAACGGTAGCGACCATCGCCACCTTGCCGGCTGCACCCCCGCCCCCGTCGTGGGCGGCGAGCAGCTCTACGAAGTCATGGCCAGCCATGTTGTCGAGTTCTTCCGCCACGAGCCAAGCATCGACGCGGATTCGTCGGGCGAGTCGCATCGCATCGGTCCCGCTCGACCGCAGGTGCAGATCGAGTTTGCCTTCGCGGGCAGCAGTCGCCAGCGAGGCGTAGATGTCGAATCGGGGGTCGACCACGATCACACTCGGAGTCGTCGCGCCGCCCACGGCAAAACTCCCGTTCATGGTTTCCGCTTCGTTTTCCCTACGCGATGTCCGCGATCCCGGGTCCACGCGCTCAAGCGATCGGGCCATCGGCCGCCTCAACCCGGGGCGACGGCACCCGAGCCGACCGAATCACGTCGAACGTCACGGGCCTTACGAGGTAGCCCGACACTCCCGATGCCAGGGCCCGCTGCTCCTCATCGAGCGAGTACGCGTTGGAGACCAGGAAAATGCCCGACCGCATTCCCTGCCCGATCCGGTCGAGCGAGATTCGCGAGCCGGAGAGAAGCGGGTCGACGCCGCCTTGCATGACGTTGGGCGACAGCATCTCCAGCAGGTCGAAGCCGGACATGTCGGGGAGTTCGGTCGACACCAGCCAGATGTCGGCCCGGAACCGCCGCGTCAGACGCATGGCCGACCGGCCATCGACGCAGAAGTGGAGGCCCACTTCGCCCGCTTGGGCAGCCTGCACGAAGTCGAGGTACCGCTCGGGCGAAGCATCGACGACGACGATCTCATTGATGCCGACCGAGCGGAACGAAGTGGGTTCCATGGCACGGCTGGTAGCCAGGTCGAAGGAGCGCGTTGCCTTGTTCATGGCGGGTTTCTCTCTCGGAACGTGAAGGCTGAAGGAAGGAGAACTCGTGAATCCGGTGAATGTCACTAACGCGGACTGCCCGTGGCGGCCGACTCGATGACGGGACTGAACGGGGAACGGGTCCAGTGAGCGGATGGAGTGGCACCGACCGAGCGACCGGACATCGGCCGAACGCCGGACAGGGCTCGCAACTCGAGATCCGCGACCAGCAGCGGCACGACGATCTTCGTGTTACGGAAAATCTCTCCCTGATAGGATTCCGACCGATTCAGGGCGGGCACTGATTGACGGGCGGAGCCTGCCGATGTCGCCGCGGGCCGAGACTCGCCACCACGCTCGGCGGCCGTTCGAACAGGTTCGAGATCGGACGAGTTCGCGAGACCAACAACGAGGTTGAACGCTCCACCCCCGGCATCGCTGCCGACCTCGGCACCGCTGCCGATCACCGCGAACCCCAGGGCCACCGACGCGAAGACGGTCGCTCCCAACCAAGACCTGGAAACCGCAACCGGCAGGGGCTTCATCGAAGTCATGACCCACCTCGAGATGTCGAACGGGGGACCCGGAGCGTACGCCACTTTTCTCGTCACGCGTCTCTCAGGAAAGCAACGCTTCAGGGACGTTCAGACGAGCGAAACGATTGACAGAAAGAACACGATCGGCATGGCACAGAACAGGACATCCACGTGTGTCAGTGACCAGCCCCGACGACTGGCTCGCGCTGACTCGCACGAAACATTCATGAACGCTCTCCTTGGCAACGACCTTCCGCGGGGCTGATGACCCCGACTTGAGCCGTCGTATGTGTTTCCGAACTCCAACCCCCTGCGGGCTGGGGCGAATCGCTCCAGGCGACCTCGCCGGAGAGACTTCAGTGCACACGTCGTGCCAAAACCAAAAAGGGGCTCTCTGGAAGACAGAGTTTCTTCCGCAAGTCCCCTAACCGAATATGGTTACGTCACTTTTTGGCTCTTGGTGAGTTGGCGTCTGCATCCTGTCTCGCTGGGGCGATTCGCTCCAGTGATTCGGTCGCTTGAGATCACCACTGGAGCGAAATGCACCAGCAGTCCCCCCCCCTGGGCGGCATGCAGGATGGGGTTGTCCAGATTGCCCTGTTTCCCCAGGGCAGGGGATGCCGCTTGGCGCGATCGCTCAGGTGGCGATGAGCGCAGTGCGGACCAGAACAGGGTCGATGTCCGCGACCAGTTCGGCCCGACCGATGCGGTCGGGCAACACGAATCGAAGTCGCCCGCCGAGAGATTTCTTGTCCCGGGCCATGATTTCCAGCAGTCGCTCGGGCGCGATCGACCCAGCGGCTTGGGCCGCTATCGGCAGCGACAGCCGTGCGAGCAACGCGTCCTGCCGACCCACGACTTCGGCGTCGATCCGGCCCAGCAGAGCTGCCAGTCGGGCGGCCCGCGACATGCCGATGGCCACCGCCTCGCCATGCAGGAGCGTGCCGTATCCAGCCGCCGTTTCGTAGGCATGGCCGAAGGTATGGCCGTAGTTAAGCGCTGCCCTCAGCCCCGAGATCTCCCGCTCGTCCTGCCCAACGACTCGGGCTTTCAGGGCCGCCGACCGGTGCACGGCGAAGGCCGTGCGTTCGGGATCACGAGCCAGGAGGCCAGCCGCGTTGGCCTCCAGCCAGGTGAAGAACTGGGCGTCGAGAATCATGCCGTACTTCACGATCTCCGCCAGGCCGCTGACAAACTCGCGGTCGGGCAGGGTGGCCAGGGCGTCGATGTCGGCGAACACGCCCCGGGGCTGCCAGAAGGCCCCGACCAGGTTCTTCCCCTCGGCGAGATTGATCCCAGTTTTGCCGCCGATGGCACTGTCGACCTGGGCAACCAGCGTGGTAGGCACATGCCAGACGGAAAGTCCACGGGCGAAGGTAGCCGCCACGAAACCCGACAAATCCCCGACCACTCCCCCTCCCACAGCGACCACGTGGGTGGCCCGGTCAACAGCCAGCCGGGCCAGGTGGGACCAGATCCGGCCGGCCGACTCCAGTGACTTGGAAGTCTCGCCCGAGGCGACGGCGATGGTTTCCGTCTCCAGGCCGGCACTCCGCAGCGATTTGGCCACGGCGGCCGCGTGCGTCTCTTGAACCGCGGCGTCAGCGATCACGACCGCCCGCCGGGCACCGGCCTGACGGATGGCCGGTCCGACTTCGGCCAAGAGCCCACGGCCGCACAGGATGTCGTAAGACCGATCCTGGGCCTCGGCTCCCTCACCCGCGAGGTGGACGCGGATCATGGCCACGGTCAACTCACGCTGACCCGCTCGAGGTCGGCCGGCGTCACCGTGATCACCCGGGCGAAGCCGGTGTGCTGCCGGACGTAGTCGAGTTCGGCCGCATCGCTGGGAACAGCGTGCAGGAGTTCCTCCGCACGGGCCTTGTCGACCGCCGACCAGTCCTCGTAGGCGTCCGGCCAGACCGTGTGCCGCTCGACGACGAGCGCTTCGCGATAGGGATCGAAAGTGTTGGCCACGGCAGACTCCTCCGGACAAATGACCGACCACGCTTATATATAACATCGCGTTCGGTCCGGCGACCGGACGGCAAAAGGCCACTCCGAGGCGAGGGTCCGCACCGTGTCCAAGTCATCGCGAGCACCGTCGGAGGTGGGCCCGGCCGCGGGCTCCGTCCGGCTCTCGGGCGAAAAGCTCGTGGTCGCCCTGGTCGCGTTGGCGGCTGCCCTGGGGCTCTTTGCCGTCTGGTTTCAATGGGGACAGACCCGCCGCTGCCTCGCCTTGCTGGGGCCCGAGGCTGCCCGCCGGATTCAGACGGCCCGCCGCGTCGAGCTCTGGCCGCTGACGACCGAGGGTGGGCGAATCGTGGCCACCGAGCGGCTCGATGTTTCCGCGGCACCGGGGCTCGTGCATCTCCGCCGGGGACTCGTCGAAGACGACAACTACCGATGGAACGGCCAGACGACGTCAGGACGGCTCGGGCCCCTGCCGGCGGCTGCCTGGGACGTGGCGATCGCCTTCGCCGACGACGACTCAGCGCCGGCGACGATTCTCGCGTTCGACCTCGCCGAAAACGGGGCCATGACCCAAGTCGGCCGCCCGGGGCGGGTGATGCTCGGTCGCATCGGGCCGGGCTTGCGCCGCTGGCTAGCGGCGGCCGTTCCCGGTTTTTCCCCTGAAAAATCGGCCTTTTGAACGGACCTGTCCGGTCTCTATCCTCCCCGGCCAAGCTCGGCTTCCACGGCCGCGGTCCCGGCCCGGTTGCTCGTCTGCGGGTGCTTCGCCATGCGATCCATCGCGGTTGCCAATCAGAAGGGCGGAGTCGGCAAAACGACCACGTCGGTCAATCTCGCGGTGGCCCTCGCTCGGGCCGGTCGGCGGGTCTGCCTCCTCGACCTCGACCCGCAGGCGCATGCGACGCTCCACGTCGGCGTGCCCCAGGGCGGGACTGGTGCCTCGGCCTACGACGTCATCGCCGGCGGCAGGCCGCTCGGTGAGGCTTTGGTCGAGGTGTCGGAGACGCTCTCGGTGGTTCCCTCGCACATCGACCTCTCGGCGGTCGAGATGGCGCTTGCGGGGCGGGCCGGCCGGGAAAGCATCCTCCGCGAACGGGTGGCGGCCGATCCACGTTTTGGCGGCCAGCCGCACGACGGCCCGCGGTTCGAATACCTGATTGTCGATTGCCCGCCCTCGCTTGGCCTCTTGTCGCTCAACGCGATGTCCGCCGTGCAAGAAGTGCTACTGCCGCTGCAGCCACATTTCCTGGCCCTCCACGGCCTGAGCAAGCTCCTGGAGACGCTGGAGCTGGTCGCGGAACGCGTGAATCCGCGGCTTCGCCTGTTGGGGATCGTGCTGTGCATGTACGAGGCCGGCACGCGGCTCGCCACCGAGATCGGCCGCGACGTCGAGGCCTTTTTCACGGCCTCGCGAGAGAGCCATCCGGCGTGGGGGAGCGGCCGACTGTTCAACACCCGGATTCGCCGCAACATTCGCCTGGCCGAGGCCCCGAGCTTCGGGCAGTCGATCTTCGACTACGCCGCCAGTTCGCACGGGGCCGAGGACTACGCCGCGTTGGCGGCCGAGGTCGATCAGGCGGCGGCCGATTCGCGGCTGACGGCCCGGCTGGTGGCCTGATCGCCCCCGCTGATCGCGACGCCGCCCTCGGGCGCGTACAGTTCCGGGAGCCACCAGTAGCGGGACTCACTTGGGTCGACCCCCGCCAGGATGCCGGTGCCATCGAAGGCGTCGGCGGTCACGAAGCCGGCGGCCTTCGGCCTCACGGCGGCCGGGAGGCCGGCCCCCGGGGAAAACGGTCGCGGCGGCTGGAGCGGGTTGGTGCGGGGCATGGATGGAAGGCTCGTTGGAACGCCGAACAGTTTCAGCAGCGACGCTCGCGGAGCCGGAGTCTCTGTCCGGAGTGTCTTTTCGGAAGCCGGTCGGGCGAAGGCCAGTTTTGAACCTCCTGCCAGGGCCATACGATAATCCTGCCATCGACAAGATGGGCAATCAAGGAAATCTGGAGAAAATGTGCCACGTGGGCTTTTTCTGCATGATTTCCATGTTTTGAGGTAGATTTCGTTCATGTGGATCCTGCGGCGGTCTCTCCGGGCGGGGGTGCTTCAGGCCCGCCTGATTTCCGCGCCGCCGCCAGACTTGGCCTCGTGGCAGGTCGTCTGGGCAGCCTGCTTCGGCGTGACGATTTTCGGGGGCGGGCTCTGTCGGCCCGCAGCCTCCGCCGAACCCGCCGGCTACCGTCAGCTCGCGCCCGGTGTGCTCAAGGTGATTCCCGCCGACGCGGCCATGGACGACGCCCTGCGTCGCGGGCCGCTGCTCGAGATCACCGAGGGGCAGAAGGGCCTGGCCTGGAAGCCGCAGCGGGCCGCGGCAAACACCACGTTCGTGGAGTTGGCCCGACGCATCGAGTTTCCCCGCGACATCTGGTGTCTCGAGTTTGCCTTCAAGCCGCCGCGGCGAATCGACGTCGACGTGCCCGCCGCGGCCGACCGCATGCAACGGTCCTCGCTGTGGTACATGGTCTACCGGGTCAAGAACGTGGGGGGCCGTCGGCTGCTGATCGGGGAAGATGCCCAGGGGGCCCCGGACCCCACCCAGAGGACCGTGCAGACCTTCGAGAAACCGGTTCGTTTCCTGCCGCATTTCGTGCTCGAAAGCCGTGAGTCCCTCGCGGAAGACGAGGGGCTCTTCTCCTCCCGCAGCTATCTTGACCGTTTGGTGCCGGCGGCGATGGACGCCATTCGTCGGCGCGAAGACAATGCGCGACAACTGCTCGATAGCGCGGCGATGTCGGCGACCGACATCGCGCCCGGCGAAGAACGCTGGGGCGTGGCGATCTGGGAGGCCGTCGACCCGCGGATCGACTACTTTTCAATCTACGTGCGTGGCCTGACCAACGCCATCCGCTGGCGGAAACGGCCCGACGCCACGATCGGCCCCGACGATCCGCCGGGGCATCATATCGAGCAGACGCTCGAGAGCCTGCGGCTGGACTTCTGGCAGCCGGGCGACGGCGACGGCAAGCAGCCCGTCAGCATCGCCTATCGGGGCATGTTCGAGCGGATGACGCTCGGCGGACGCGTGCTTGCGGCGGTCGGCTGGCCCGCCCGCGTGAAGGCCCAGCCCGCCATCGGCCTGGAGCGACTTGGGCTCGCCTGGAACGCGCCCGGCCTCGTGGAGCCATCCGGCGACGGGCCGGCGACCAGCCTTAAGCCACTGGCCACGGTGTTCGGGTCGCTGGCGTCGATCGCCGATCGACAGGCTCGCGCGCAGGCGGCCCGCGACCTGTTCGGCGATGTCGGCATGGAGGCGATCAAGGACCTGGCGGCCGCCGCCACGGGGCCGGTCGAATCCGACCAGGAGGCGGCACGGCGACAGGCGCTCGAACGGCTCAAGATGTCGCCCAAGGCCGTCGCGGCGGCACCGCTGGATGGGCTGGCGAAGATCATCTCGGAACTCGATGCCGGCCCCGACGCCGCCGCCCGGGCCGCCCAGGCGAAGGCGATCTTCGGGCCGGCCGCGCGGCGGATCGACTGGCTGCGGCGCGGTGTCGTCAACGCCCGCACGCTGGCGGCGATCGACGCCACCTCGGCCGACCCCGTCGCGATCGCGAAGCTCGACGCCCGCGGCGCCTTCGACGCGGTGGCGGCCGCCGTCAGCTCGACCTCCGAGGAGCAGCAACAGGCCCTGGCAACAGCCCTGTTCGGCCCGGGTGGCCCCGAGCTTTTCAAGGAGGCCCTGGCCGATCACGAGGGCATTGACTATTCGTGGGTTTGCCGATACGAAACTTCCGAGTAGGCTCTAGTTCCTGCCGGCGGCGCGCCGGACGACAGGCACGGCGAAGGGTGAGGCGATGGCGCATAAAAAAGGTCAGGGTTCCAGCCGCAACGGCCGCGACTCCAACGCCCAGCGCCGCGGCGTCAAGAAGTTCGGCGGCCAAGTGGTGCGGGCCGGCAACATTCTCGTCCGGCAGGTCGGCACGAAGTTTCGCGCCGGCAAGAACGTCGGCATGGGGTCGGATTACACCCTGTTCGCACTCACCGACGGCACCGTCATGTTCGATGTCGAGGGACGGCGGGTGAACGTGATCGCGGCCGCGTCCGCCTGAGTCCGCGTTCCCTGCGGCGTTCGTGGGTGGCCCTCCGTGTTCGTCGACCGCGTCCAGATCGAGGTGGCGGCGGGGCATGGCGGCCGGGGCATCTGCAGTTTCCGGCGCGAGAAATACGTGCCGCGGGGCGGTCCCGACGGCGGTGACGGCGGCGACGGCGGCAGCGTGATCCTGCGAGCGCAAGACGGCGTCGACTCGCTGGCGGCACTTGCCCATCGCCGCGCGTGGCGGGCAGAGAACGGGACGGCCGGGGGCCCGGCCAACTGCCAGGGCAGGCGGGGCGGCGATCTGACCGTGCGGGTGCCGCCGGGGACGATCGTGGTCGACGAGGCGACCGGATTGGTGCTCAAGGACCTGGCCCGTGCCGGCGAGGAGATCGTCGCTGCACGAGGCGGTGCCGGCGGCCGCGGCAACGTGCACTTCAAGTCGTCCACCAACCGCGCCCCGCGGGAAACGACTCCCGGCGAGCCGGGTGAGCACCGCCGGCTGATGCTGGAACTCAAGGTGATCGCCGACGTGGGCCTGGTCGGCAAGCCGAACGCCGGCAAGAGCACGCTGCTCTCCCGGCTGTCGCGGGCCCGCCCCGAGATCGCCGACTACGCCTTTACCACCAAGACCCCGATCCTGGGCATCGTGGCGATCTCACCTGATCGGAGCTTTGTGCTCGCGGACCTACCGGGGTTGATCGAGGGTGCCCACGCCGGCGTGGGCCTGGGCCACGAGTTCCTGCGGCACGTCGAACGGGCGGGAATCCTGGTGCACGTCGTCGAACCCGCCCCGCTCGACGGCGGCGATCCCGTGGCCAACTACCGAGCCATCCGCGAGGAACTGGTGCGGTATGATGCGAAGCTGGGGACGCGGCCCGAGATCGTCGTGGTGAGCAAGTCGGAGTTGCCGGACGCGGAGGCGGTGCGTGAGGCGCTGGCGCGGGAGACCGGCCGCGACGTGCTCGCCGTCAGCGCGGCGACGGGGCAGAGGCTCGACCGGCTCGTCCATGCCGTGGCGGCCGAACTCGACCGCCGGGGGCCGGCGCTGTGAAGGAGTCGTTCGCCTCCCATGACGACGCCGGTCGGAACGCCGCGGGTGCCACCGGCCGCGGCAGCTGCGCCGGCGACGCCGTGGTGCTGGCCGACGTCGGCAACACACGCCTCAAGCTCGCCCTGTTCAACCTTGCGGCGGCCGGGGAGGGGCGACTGCCCG
>VGYP01000031.1 GCA_016872955.1 Planctomycetota bacterium | reverse complement strand
CCGCAGCGACATCGACTGCGGCCCCTCGATCGTGTCGGTCGAGAACGACCGGTCCATGTCGTGTTCGGTGAGGTGGTAGAACTGCGGATCGAGTTCCGGCAGGCCCGGTCGCGGCCGGCCGAGCGGGTCGATCTCGGCCATCAGGTGGCCGCGGACCCGGTAGGCCCGCACCAACTGGTCGACGCGATCCTGCAGAAATGCCACCCGCTCCTCGCCCGCGCTACCCTGGGCGACCGGCAACGGCAGCGGTTTGGCCTCGCCGGCCGGGGCGGACGGCAGTCGCACGTCTCCATTGGCAACGGCCAAGGCGTGCCCCGTGGCGATGCCGTCGGGTGTGACCATGCGCGGCGTGGACTGCCCGTTCGCCCGGGTCGGTCGACCCGCCGCGGTCTGCCCGTTGGCCGCCGCGACAGCGGCCGGAACAGTCACCTCACCCCGCACCCAGGCATCGAACGAAGCCCGCCAGTCGGGCGGCACGCTCGCGGGATCGGCCTGGTAACGGTCGAAGAGTTCCTCGACGAAGGCCAGGCTGGCAGTGCCGGCCGAATCGAGGCTCGTGGTGCGTGTCACGGTCGTATCCAGTGCGATCTCACATGGCCAACAGGAGACGACCGGGACTCTCCAGGTAGCCGATCACTTCGTTGAGGAAGCGAGCCGCCGTGGCACCGTCGATCAGCCGGTGGTCGTAGGACAGCGACAATGGCATCATGAGCCGCGGCTCGATGTGATTCTCGTGCACGACCGGCATTTTCCGCGTCCGGCCGAGGAGAAGAATAGCCACCTCCGGCCAGTTGATGATGGGGGTCGAATAAGCTCCTCCCACGGCACCGAGATTGCTGATCGTGAACGTGCCTCCGCGGAGGTCGTCCAGCCCGTACTGGGCGTTCTTCGCCTTCTCGGCGGTGTCGGCGATCGCCTGGGCGATCTGCGGAATGGCCAGTTGGTCGCAATCCCGCAGCACGGGCACCACCAGACCGCGCGGCGTGTCGACCGCGAGGCCGACGTTGACATATTCCTTGTAGACGATCTCGCCCTTCTCAGGGTCGATCGTGGCATTGACCGCCGGGTGCTGTCGCAGCGACAGGCTCGCCGCCTTGATGACGAACGCCAAGGCCGTCAGCTTGAGGTTGCCCTTGGCGTACTCCGCCGCGCTCTCCTTGCGGAGCCGCTCGAGCTCGGTGACGTCGGCGTCGTCGAAGTTGGTTAGATGAGGGATCGTGGAGACGCTGCGGACCATGTTGGCCGCGATCGTCTTCCGCATTCGTGACATCTGCTCACGACGAATCGGCCCCCAGTCATCCCGTTCGGTCGCCGTCGAGGCCGACCGTGGTCGGGCCGTGACGGGCGCCGCACTGGCCTGCCGCACCGCGGCGATCACGTCCTCGCGGATGATCCGCCCGGCCGGCCCCGAGCCGCGGACGCGGGCAAGATCGACACCGAGCTCCCGCGCCAGTCTCCGCACGGCGGGGCCGGCAGGCTCGACGGCGGCGACGGCGACCGGCTCGGGGGCCGCCTCCGGCCGGGCCGTGACGACCGGCGGGGCCGGCTCGGCGACAGCCACCACTGGAGCAGGCTTGGCGGGTTCGCGCTTCTCGGCGGCGGGCGGAGACGGCGCCGCTGCGGGGGCCTGAGCGGCCGGCTTGGCCGGCGTCGCCGCGCCGGCGCCGGCCAGCAGCACCAAGGCCTGGCCGACCTTGACGGTCTCACCCTTCTTGACGAACACCTTCTCGATACGGCCGCCCGGCGGGCACGGCACCTCGATCACGGCCTTGTCGGTCTCGACCTCGAGCAGGGCCTGCCCGGGCTTCACCACATCGCCTTCCGAAACGAAGACCGTGACGACGTCTCCGGAGGCGATGTTCTCTCCGAGATCAGGAAGTGTGAACTCTGTTGCCATGCGAGATGCGGGAAGGTTCGAGGAACGGAACGGGACTCAAGCCAGGGAGGCGTCGAGCTTCTCCGGATTCACGCCCAGACGCGCGATCGCCTTCGCCACGACATGGCGGCCGATCGCGCCGGTCTCGGCCAGCCTCCAGAGCACCGCGATCGCGATGCACTCGGCATCCACTTCGAAGTGCCGCCGGAGCGGCCCCCTCGTCTCGCTGCGACCGAAGCCGTCGGTGCCCAGCACGAACAAGCCGCCGGGAATCCAGGGATCGAGCTGTTCCGGGACCGCCCGCACGTGGTCGCTGGCCGCCACAAAGACACCCTCGGCCTGCTCCAGGCACATTTCGAGGTAACTCCGGCTTGGCGACTCGTCGGGATGAAGCATGCCCCAGCGTCGACAGGCCTGGGCATCCCGCCGCAGCTCCTTCCAGCTGGTGACACTCCAGACCGTGCTGGCGACCCCCCAATGCTCGGCGAGCAGGTCGGCGGCCCGGAGCACCTCTCGGAGAATCGCCCCCGAGCCCAGCAACTGCACCGGCGGCAGGCTCTTGGCGACCGGAGCGGCCGTCGCGGGCACCTCCTTGAGCCGGTACATCCCCTTGAGGATGCCTTCCTCGCAACCCGCCGGCATCGGAGGCATCTCATAATTTTCATTGTAGACGGTGATGTAGTAGATCCAGTCCTCGCCCTTGCCGTACATCCGCTCGAGCCCCTCGAGCATGATCACGGTCACCTCGTAGACGAAGGCCGGGTCGTAGGCCCGCACCGTGGGGTAGGCCATCGCGAACAGATGGCTGTGGCCGTCCTGATGCTGCAACCCCTCGCCGGCGAGCGTCGTCCGACCGGCCGTGCCGCCGAGCAGGAAGCCCCTGGCGCGGCAATCACAAGCTGCCCAGATCAGGTCACCGATCCGCTGGAAGCCGAACATCGAATAGTAGATGAAGATCGGGATCATCCGCACGCCGTGCGACGCGTAGGCGGTGCCCGCGGCGACGAAGCTCGACATGCTGCCGGCCTCGGTGATCCCCTCCTCGAGAATCTGCCCGTCCTTGGCCTCGCGGTAGTAGAGCAGCTGATCCGAATCGACCGGCTCGTAGAGCTGCCCCGCATGGGCGTAGATCCCGCACTGCTTGAAGAGCGGATCCATGCCGAAGGTCCGCGACTCGTCGGGCACGATCGGCACGATGTACTTTCCGACGTGCTTGTCCTTGAGCAGCGACGACATCAGCGTCACCGCACCGGTCGTTGTCGAGACCTCACGACCGGCACTCTTCTCGATGAAGCCCATGTAGTCGGCAAGCTTCGGCGTCTGCAGGCGGGGCGACTCGAGAGGCCGCGTGGGCACGTACCCGCCCAACGCCTCGCGCCGCTCCCGGAGATACCGCATCTCCTCCGAGTCGGCCGGCGGGCGATAGAACGGCGCTTTTGCCACCTCGTCGTCGGAGATCGGAATTCCGAACCGCGACCGGAAGGCTCGCAGCTCCTCCTCGTTGAGCTTCTTCTGCTGGTGGGTGACGTTGCGGCCCTCCCCCACCTCGCCGAGGCCGTAGCCCTTGATCGTCTTGGCGATGATCACCGTCGGCTTGCCGTGGCACTGCATCGCCGCCGCGTAGGCGGCGTAGACCTTCTCCGGATCGTGCCCGCCCCGCTTCAACTTCTTGAGCTTCTCGTCGGAGAGATGGGCCACCATGTCCAGGAGCTTGGGATCGGCCGCGAAGAAGTGGTCGCGAATGTAGCTGCCTGGCATGACGACGTACTTCTGGTACTGGCCGTCGACGATCTCGTTCATCCGCTTGACCAGCAACCCTTCGTCGTCCTTGTCGAGGAGCGGATCCCAGTCCTCGCCCCAGATCACCTTGATCACGTTCCAGCCCGCACCGCGGAAGACGCCCTCCAACTCCTGGATGATCTTGCCGTTGCCCCGCACGGGGCCGTCGAGCCGCTGCAGGTTGCAGTTGATCACGAACACCAGGTTGTCGAGCTGTTCCCGGGCGGCCAGCGAGATGCTGCCGAGCGTTTCCGGCTCGTCGCACTCCCCGTCCCCGATGAAACACCAGACGTGCTGCCGGCTCGTGTCCTTGATGCCGCGATCCTGCAGATACTTGTTGAACCGGGCCTGGTAGATGGCCATCAGCGGCCCCAGCCCCATCGAGACGGTGGGAAACTCCCAGAAGCCAGGCATCAGCCAGGGATGAGGGTAACTAGAGAGCCCGCCGCCTTCCGCCAGTTCGCGGCGGAAGTTCTCCAACTGCCGCTCCGAAATCCTTCCTTCCAGGAAGGCCCGCGAGTAGATGCCCGGCGAGGCATGGCCCTGAAAGTAGACCTGGTCGCCCGAGTAGTCGTCGCCGCGACCGCGAATGAAGTGGTTCATCGCCACCTCGACCAACGTGGCCGACGAGGCGAACGTCGAGATATGGCCGCCGATGCTCTTGTCTTCGCGATTGGCCCGCACCACCATCGCCATCGCGTTCCAGCGGATGATGCTCTTGATCCGCCGCTCGATCTCGCGGTTGCCGGGAAACGGCGGCTGCCGGTCGACGGGGATCGTGTTGATGTAGGGCGTGGTCGCCGAGAAGGGAATCGGCACTCCGAGCCGGTAGGCCTCCTGCTCGATGGCCTGCAGCAGGTACGCCGCCCGGTCGCCACCACGGCTGTTGATCACGTACCGGAGCGAATCGAGCCACTCCCGGGTCTCGGTGGGGTCGGCGTCGACGGCGGAGACGCCGTCGACCACCTCGGGCTGGCCCGTCCCCCCTTCACCCATCCGACCGATCGCCATCGACGCGTGGGCACCGCGGGGCAGCGACGCCGCCCCGGCCGGTTCCACGAGGTCGCGGGCCTGGTCGATGTCGGGGCTGGGCATGGCGGGCTCCCAAACGACGGCGGGGGCGGGGACAGGAAACTCCCAGATTATCCCGGTTATTCCGGGCCGCGTAAATACCGAATGACGTGGGCCGTGCCGCCGGCGTCCGCGTCCGGTGGCGGGGGATCAGCGAGCCGGCGTTTCGGTTCGCGGCCGATAGATCTCGGTCGCCAGTCCGAAGTAGTTCTCGGCCGAGAAGGCGACCGTTTCCCCCAGGGTGGGATGGGGATGGATCGTCTCCACCAGATCGCGGGCCGCACAGCCCATCTCGATGGCGAGCGCACCCTCCGCGATCAGCTCACCGGCCCCGGGGCCGACGATCCCGACGCCCAGCACCGTGTCGGTCTCGGGATCGACGAGGATCTTGGTCAGGCCGTCGGTGCGGCCCAGCGCGTGGGCCCGGCCACTGGCGGCCCAAGGATACCGGCTGACGTCCACGTTCCGTCCGGCGGCCGACGCTTCGTTCTCCGTGAGCCCGGCCCAGGCGATCTCGGGGTCGGTGAACACCACGGCCGGGATCGCGCGGGGCGCGAAGATCGCCGGTTCTCCGTGCAGCGACTCCACCGCCACCTTGCCCTGATGACTAGCGCGGTGCGCGAGCATCGGCTCGCCGCAGACGTCGCCGATGGCGAGGACGTGGGGATCGGCGGTCCGCTGCCGCTCGTCCACCTCCACGAAGCCCTTGGGGCTGACCACCAGCTTCGTGTTCTCGAGCCCCAGGCCGTCGGAGTTCGGCCGGCGGCCGACCGCCACCAGCACCCGCGCATACTCCGCCGTCGACGCGCCCGCCGGCCCCTCGAAATGAACCCGCACCGCCGTGCCGGTGTCCTCGAGACGGGCCACCTTGGTGCGGAGATGGATGGCGGTGAACAGTTTCTCGAGCCGTTGCTGGAGCGGCTTGACGAGATCACGGTCGACACCGGGCAGGAGCGTGTCGCTGAGCTCGACGACGGAGACCTGGGAGCCGAGTTCGGCGTAGACCGTGCCCATCTCCAGGCCGATGTAGCCTCCGCCCACCACGAGCAGGCTCTTGGGAACATCCCGCAGTTCGAGCGCGGCGGTCGAATCCATCACCCGCTCGCTGCCAATGTCGAAGGCGGGAATTCGGGCAGGCCGCGACCCGCTAGCGAGGATGCAGTGATCGAAGGACAGGCTCGTGGCCCCCTCGGCGGTCGCAACCTCGAGCGAGGTCGATCCGGTGAAGCGGGCCTCGCCACGCAGGAAGGTGACGTTGCGGCGGCGGGCCAGGGTCGCGAGGCCGCCGGTGAGCGTCGCGATCACGTTGTCCTTGCGGGCCCGCAGGGCGGTGAGGTCGATGGCCGGCTTCGGGAAGTGGACGCCCCACTCCTCCATCTCGCGGGTCTCCGCCAGTACCCGGCCGACGTGCAGCAGAGCCTTGGACGGAATGCAGCCGCGGAGCAGACAGGTCCCGCCCAGTCGCTCGTCACGGTCCACGATCGCAACTCCCATCCCGAGGTCGGCCGCCAAAAAAGCGGCGGCGTAGCCGCCAGGCCCGCCACCGAGAACGACCAGGGGAACGTGGATCGACTTGCTCATAAGGGGGCTCGCGATGGAGGCAGCGGAAACTGGGATCGCCGGACCGACGCGGCTTGTTGTAGTTTCGTTCCGCGGAGCGTTCAAGAATCCGCTGGCGGACCGCCTCCCCGCCGCAGCCACGACGCGACGCGATGGTCGAATCGCACGCCGCCCGCCGAATCGGACTCGCGCTACGACGCTGGGCGGCGGCCACCTTGACGCTCGACGTCCGGAGCCTGGCGGCGTTTCGCATCGGGGTGGGCGTCATCCTCGTCGCCGACTGCCTGCTGCGGACCCGCGACTTCGGGCTGATGTTCGCCCCCGACGGGATCTTTCCGCCGCAGACGCTCGCCCGCTACCACGCCGACCCCACGCTCTGGTCGCTGGCCTTCTTGCATGACGCGGCCTGGTGGGGCGGTGTCGTGCTCGCCCTGGAGGGGCTCGCCGGCGCGGCGTTGGTGCTCGGCTACCGTACCCGCTGGGCGACCATGCTCGCCTGGGTCTCGCTCACGAGCGTGATCCGACGAACGTCGCCGGCGACCAACGCCGGAGACATCTGGCTGGCATGCCTCGTGTTCTGGTCGATGTTCCTGCCGCTCGGTCTCCGCTGGTCGCTCGACGCCCGCCGGGGGGGCGCCGCCTGCCGCGGCACACCGCCGGACCGTGTCCTGTCCGTGGCCTCGGCGGCGCTCGTGCTCCAGGTGGCCGTGGTCTACGTGAGCGCCGGCCTCTTCAAGTGCAACGCCACGTGGTTCGCCGGCAGCGCGCTGGCCCACGCGCTCTCCGTCCACGACCACGGCACGGCCCTGGGGGCCCTGCTGGTGCGGATTCCATGGCTCGTCCCGCCTTTGCAATGGGGCGTGCTGGCCGGGGAGATCGCCCTCCCCGTGATGCTCGTCCTGCTGCCATCCGCGCGGGTGCGGGGCACGGTCGTGGCCCTGTTCATCGCGTTCCACGCGACCATCTGGATGACTATGACGGTCGGGCTGTTCGCCGCCATCGGCATCGTGGCCTGGCTGCCCCTGATCCCGGCCGCGGCTTGGACGTCGGGATCGGCCGAGCGGCATGGTGCGACCGCCTCGTCCGGCCGCGCCGCCTCCCTGGCCTGCGGAGTCGCCCTGATGGTCGCGACCTGCTCGTTTCTGCACTACGTCACGCCCTGGCGGACCAGGCCGTTGCCCAGGATGCTGGAAGCGACGGTCAACCTGCTCGGCCTCGCGCAGCAATGGCAGATGTTCGCCGATGTCCCGGCCCAGGAGCAGTGGGTGTACGGCCAGGCGCTGCTCGCAGACGGTTCGGTCGTCGATCTGCTCCGCGGTGGCGTGACACTCGAACGGGAGCGGCCCACGGGCGGCTTCGCGTCGCTGCCCCACCACCGCTGGCACAAGTTCTTCTGGATCCTGCCCCGGCCGCGGGTCAACATGTTCGCCGTTTCCGCTGCCTCCGCCGTCGCCCGCGACTGGAACGCGCGGCATGGGCCCGAGCGACGGGTGGTGTCGCTGGAAATCCGCTTCGGGATGCAGCCGTTGCGGAATGCGGAAGCAGCGATCAGCGATACCCTGGTCGCCTCCTGGCCAGCCCGCTCGCCGGCGGGATCGGGCAACCTGGACCGGTTCCTTCGCGATGCCGAAGGCGAGGCCGCCGCGCCGGCGGCGGATCGCTGACCAAGGCCCGGCCCGACGGCGGCGGGGCCGCGGCGGCCGAGACCGGGCTGGTACACTCCGCCTGGTCCGGCAAGATCGTGGGCGAGAGTGGCGAAACTGGCAGACGCGCTGGATTTAGGTTCCAGTGCCGCAAGGCGTGCGGGTTCGACTCCCGCCTCTCGCATTTCCGGCCACGTCAGCAGACAACGCCTCAGGCCCGTCGCCGCTGCAGGCGGGGAAGACCGGTCGACGAACACCTCGGCGGTCCGACCGGCCTGGCATGCGGCCAACGGTCAGCACTGACGGCGGCCACTGCCCGTCACCGCACCGCCCTCACGCGGCGGGTCTCCGCCTTTGGATCGAACGGCACGCGCGGGACATCCCGTGGACCAACGGGCTCTGCGTGCGTCGTGGGCCGGATGCCCGTGGCCGTGGTGCCATGCACGTCGTCCGCCTGCCCGACCCCCGCTCCCACGGCGAACTTTCGCTTGGCGCGCCAGCCCGATCCAGAGAGCACCTCGAACAGATTCTCGTCCTCACCACGCGGCGGCTCGACCTTCGGCGGGCTCTTCGGTTCGGGCGCCGGCTCCGGTGGGGGCTCGACGCTTGATTCAGGCTCGACAGGGGGTGCGGCGGGCGGTTCGGCTCGTGACGGCGGCTCGGTCGGCACGGCCGGCTCAGTCGGCTCGCTGTTCGGCTCCGCGGCGGGCTCAGGCACGGCGTCCGCAGGTGGAGCGGGCGGTCGCGGCCTCGTCACCGGTGGGGCGGGTTCGAAGTCGGCTGCAGGGGGCCGGGGCCTGTCCGGCACACGGGCGGGTTCGGCGGGCACCGGAGCCATGGCCGACTCCCCGCCGCCGCTCTCCCGGGACATCGATTCCTCGTCGGCGGCCGGCACCTCCGAGCGGGGTGGATTGACCGGTGCGACGGCGCGTTCACCGGACACGGGCAAGGCGTCTTGCCCGGGCCACTTTCGCCACCGCGTGCCGTAATATCCGTACTGCTGCAGCGACACGGGGCAGTAGGCCACGCACGCGCCATCGCGACAGCCGGAAAGGTGGCCATGCCGACACCCCGCGGGACCACACGTGGTGCAGTTCATGCCGCCCGCCGGCATGACGGCCGGATCGACCATCCGCTGCCGGGTGGGCTTCACCGGGCCCGCAGGCTCGGCAGCCCGAACGTCGAGCCCGCCACCGAGCATTACCACCACCGCCACGAGTCGGCGGTCGGCACGCGACAGGGCACGCAGGCAAGAACCAGAGATCGTTGGACGGGGCATGGCGTCACTCGTTCCCGAGGGCTGGACCAGGCGAGCGGGTCGACCGGGGATGCCCGCAGCATCGCCCCAGACGGCAAACCCCGCATCACCGGCATCATCGGCAGGTCAGCCGGGGCAACTTTGGTGGTTTTGAGGGCCTCGGCCACGACTTGCGGCCGCCCAAAGCCCCCACCCTGCCCAGCGGCGTGACTTCGACCCGAAGCCGCGAAACGGAGGCGGCGAGTGGTAAACTGCGGCGTGAAACGCTCCCAGGACCTACGGGCCACTCCGGCCGCCTGGTCCAGCCTCGAGGGGTTCGCCCGCATGCGTCGCATCAACTTCAAGTTCCTGCTGATCCTGATGGTCGGCCTGACGGTCCTGATCGGCAGCCTGTTCGTGGTGCGTCGCTTCCAGGTCTCGCGGAATGCCGGCGGCAAGCTCTCCCTGGCCCGGACACGGCTCAAGGAGGGGAAGATGGCCGACGCCCTGGTGCTGCTCGGCCAATACGTCACGCTCCGCCCCGACGACAGCCCGGCGTTCGCGGAGTATTCGAAACTGCTCCTCACGCGGGCCACGAAGCCCGACGCCACCCGCAACGACGTCGCCCGGGCCTTCACTGCCCTCGAAGAGGCGGTTCGCCGCAATCCCGACGAGGATGAACTCCGCGAGCAGCTCGCCGATTTTCAGATTCGCGTGGGCCGCGCCAGCGACGCCCTGGAACACCTCGACGTCCTCGAATCGCACCTCCCCAAGCAGAACGATGCAGACGCCGACGGTGACGGCGGTCGGTCACGACGGCAGAAGAGGCACAAGCTGGACATCCTCAAGGCTCGCTCCTACGAGAGCAAGAGTGAGTTCCAGCAAGCCGCCACGATCCTGGCCAGGCTGGTCGGCTACGACATGGAGACGCGGAAATTCGCAGCGGAGGTCGATGACGACGCGGTCGAAACCAACGCCTACACGATGTTGGCCGAGATCCTCCAGGAGCGGATGGAGTCACCCGACGACGCCCGTGCGGTGCTGGAAGAGTTGATCTCGAAGCGGGGCGATGAACCGCGCGCATGGCTGGCCATGAGCGCCTGGCACCGCAAGCGTGGCGGGCTGGAGGAGGCCGAGGCGGCCGTTGCCAAGGCGGTGGAACTGGCCCCGGACGACGCCGATGGCCTGTTTTCGCTCTACGAGGTGACGCTCGCCCAGGGCAAGCATGATCGCCTGCTCGAGATCGCCAGACGAGCGGTCGACCTGTTTCCCGACGAGGAGCGGTCGTATCGGGCGTTGGCCGCCGCCTGCATCCAGCTCGGGGACGCGGCCGGCGCGGAGGAAGCCCTGCTGGACGGCATCGATCGGCTACCCGCACAGTCGACGCTGGTGCTGATGCTCGTCGACACCCTGCTCCAACAGAACAAGCTCGCGCAGGCCTCGCAGGCACTCAATCGCGCCATCGAGATCTACGGCCCGACCAATGAGCGCGTGGGGCTGCTCGAGGCTCGGCTGATGATCGCCGAAGGACGCTGGAAGGAGGCCCGCGACGAGCTCGAGCGGATTCGCCCGCTTCTGCTGGGCAACGGTGAACTCGTCAGCCAGGTCGATCTCTATCTCGGCCAGGTCCACGCCCAACTCAACGAGTTCGATGCCCAACTCGAAGTCAATCGCCGGGTGCTCGCCGACAACCCCAACTCCCTCGCTGCGCGTGTGGGCTCGGCCCAGGCGCTCTTCTCCGCCGGCAAGCTCGTCGAGTCACTGGCGGAGTTCGAAGCCATCGCGGCCGCGCTGCCCGACGATCGGATCGTGGTGATCCCGGAGATCTGGTATCCGCTCCTGCAGTTGCGGATCACAGCCCTGGCCGGCCTGCCCGAGGCCGAGCGGGACTGGAGCGTGGTCGACGGCCTGCTCGACAACCTCGGCAGGTCGGGCACGCTCTCGGCGGCTCAAATGGCGATGCTGCGGGCAGAGGCACTCGTCCGCCGCGGCGAGTCGCAGGCCGCCGCCGACGTGCTCGAGGCGGTCGACGCCACGGAGGCGACGCCGCAACTCTGGTCGGCGCTCGTCGCACTTGCCCTGCGAACGTCGGGACCCGAGCAGGCGCGGACCGCAGTCGGGCGGGCGCCGGAGCGATTCAAGAACACGCCCGAGCTCTTGATCGCCGAGGCCCAGGTCATCGCCCGCAGCCCGCCTGCGGAGTCACTCGCGGCGCTCGACGAACTCGAGAAGCGGATCACGGGGCTAGAGCCCTCGGACGCGGCCCGCGTCCTGGCCACGGTGGCCGCGATCCGGCTCGCGGCCGGTGACCGGGAGGGAAGCGAGCGGCTCTGGCGCGAGGCCGCCGAGAAACAGCCCGACAACCCGCTCTTCCGGGAGGCGGTCTTGGAGATCGCGATCGCATCAGGGGACCTAGAGAAGGCTCGCACCTTGGCGTCCCAGATCAGTGGCATCGCCGGCCCGGAGTCGGCCCGGAGTCGGGCGGCCGAGGCGAGCGTGAAGATCCTGCAGGCCCGTCAGGCCCTGGGCCGGATCCGCGCCGCGTCGAGTGAACCACTCCAGCGACTGCCGGACGAGGTGACGCGCCTGCTCGACGAGGCCCGCAGCACGCTGATCGCGGCCGAAAACGAGCGGCCCCGCTGGAGCTCCTTGCAGACGATGTTCGCGGAGATCGACGAGCTCCGCGGCGATCGCACGGCCGCGATCGAACGACTGCGGCGGGCCATCACCGTCGGCAGCACGAATCCCGCGATCGTGCGGAGGCTCGTGGCGATGCTCTATTTGGCTAACCGTCTCGAGGAGGCGCAGGAAGCCATGGCACTGCTCGGCGAGGAGGGCAGCAAGGGCCTGGAAAGGATCTCGGCGGAGGTCGAACTGCGGGCCGGCCAGTTCGACGAGGCGGTGGCGCTCGCCGAGCAGAGCGTCGCGGGTGACACCCAGAATCCAGAGGATCTGCTCTGGCTCGGACAGCTGCTGGCCCGCTCGGGCAAACGGGAACGTGCCGATGAGGCGCTGGAGCGGGCCACCGCGCTCGCTCCCGATAATCCCGAGGTGTGGCTCGCCCTGTTCACCCACCGCGTCGCGGTCGGCAGCACCGAGACGGCGGAAGCCGCGCTCGATCGAGCAGCCGCGCTGATGCCGGAGCCCCGCCGTCAACTGGTCAGGGCGCAAGGCTACGAGATACTGCGCCGCCCCTCCGATGCCGAGCGGATCCTGGGGGAAGCCCTGGCCGGCTGGCCGGAGAATTTCGAGGTGGTCGGCGCGTTCGCGACGTTCCAAATCCGCAATGGCCACGTCCGTGAGGCCCGTGGGCTGCTCGAGAAACTCATCGCCTCCGACTCGGCCGCGGCCACCGCGATGAAGCCGACGGCCCGTCGGGCCTTGGCGGAAGTCGAGGGTAGCCGGGGCACCTACCGGCAGCTCCAGGATGCCTTGCGACTGCTGCAGCAGAATCGCGCGGCCGACGGCACGGTGTCGATCGACGACGTGGATCTGGAGATCAAGTTGTTGACCAACCGTCGAGAGCCGGCGAGTTGGCGACGGGCCATTCAACTGCTCGATCAACTGGCCGACCGGCGGTCCCTGACGAACTCGGAGCAACTCACGCATGCCCAACTGCAGGAGAAAGTCGGCGACTGGGATGCCGCGCGGGGAAAGTTGATCGCCATCGTGGCCAGCCCAAAGACGCCGCCGGCGTTCGTGGCCTTGCTGATCGAGAAACTGCTCGAGCACGGGGAGGTCTCGACGGCGGAGACATGGCTCCGTCGACTCGAGAAATCGTCGTCCGACTCGGTGATCACCGTGGCGCTCACCGCCAAACTCGCCAAGGCCAAGAACGACCGCAAGGAAGCGGCGAACATCGCGCGACGGCTGATGCCGGCCGGCGATGTCTCCGCCGAGAACGCGGCGCAACTCAAGGCCCTAGCCCAGTTGATGGAGGACCTCGACTTCCCGAAGGCCGCCGACCAGATCCTAGAGCAGTATGCCGGCCTTTCGACCGACGGCGTTATGGCTCGGATCCAGTTCCTGGGGCGACAGTCTCGGACGGACGAGGCTCTTGACCTGCTCAAGTCGCAGTGGGAGAACATGTCGCTCGAGCGAGCGCTGTCATTGGCTGTCGAGGTGCTGCGGTCACAGCCCGACGACGTCACGGCCATGCCGGCGGCGGCCAGGATCAGTCCGTGGGTCGAGAAGGCCCGACTGGTCGACCCGGGGAGCCTGGTCATCAGGCTGGTCGATGCCGAGGTACGGACCATGCTCGGCCGGGAGGCCGAGGCCGAGGGCATCTACCGCGATCTGCTCGGTCGTCGCGACCTGGACGCCCGACAGACGGCGATCATCGCCAACAACCTGGCTTTCCACCTCGCCAAACCGAAGACGGCGAGCGAGGCCCGCAAGCTTATCGACACTGCCATGGCCGAACTCGGTCCGCTCCCGGATCTGCTCGACACCCGCGGCCTTGTATCCCTGGCCCAGGGGGATCACGGAGCGGCACTGACCGATCTCCGCGATGCCGTCCTCGAGCCCACCGCGACCAAATACCTCCATCTGGCCGCGGCCGAAATGGCCGCCGGCAACTCGGCCGCCGCCAAGCAGGCGCTCGAGACCGCCCGTCGCAAGGGGCTCGACAAGGCGCGGCTCGTGCCCCAGGATGCGACCCGACTCAAGGACCTCGAATCGGAACTCCCGCCCGCCCCGCAACAGCCCGAATCGGTCCCGGCCTCGGCATCCTGACCAGGCTCGACGGCGGTCCTCAGCCCTGCAACATGCGGGACCGCGCCAGCGCCTCCTCGGCCTCGGCGATCAGCCCGGCCCGCATGCAGGCCACCGACAGGGCCGTGTAACTGAACGGGTCTTTCGGCTCCAGTTCGCAGGCGCGGCGGGCATGGCAAACCGCGTCGGTGTGCCGCTCAAGCCGCGTGCACCAGGCCCCGAGCGCGGAGTGGGCCAGTGCGAAGTCGGGCTCATCGGCCACCAAGACCTCAAGCGCTGCCACGGCGGCGGCCAGGTCTCCATCGTCCTTGATCTTTTCCGCCGCGGCGTACCGCTCCTGCCGGATCTGTTGATTCGCCATCTCGTCTTTACCTCGGGTCACGCCGCCCGACCGTCGCGTTTCGTCGGCCGCGGAACTCGCGCGATCCTGCATCTTACAGCTGCACGGGCGGCCGGGGAGGGCCCACCGCCACAAGGCCGCGAAGAGCCGGCGAGCACGGGGACTGGCGACTCCGGAGAGGCCGGGCAAGATCGCACCGGCACGTGAAACTGGCATTGAATCCCGCCCCGGCGGGTGCCGATAAACCCGGAAATATCGTCGGAGACGACCTCCGGCCGCACGCCGCCTAAAAGGACCGCCGTGAGCATCCATCCGCTGGCCGTGGTGAGTCCTGGGGCAAGGCTCGGCGTCGGCGTGACGGTGGGCCCCTTCGCCATCGTGGAAGACGGTGCGGCAATCGGCGATTTCTGCACGCTGGCCAGCGGTGCGGTGATCAAGGCTGGCGTCACCACGGGCTGCCACAACGAGTTCGGTGAGCACGCCGTGATCGGCGGTGTGCCGCAGCACGTGGCCAGGCCCACCGCGACCGGCCGCGTCGTGATCGGCGACCACAACGTCTTTCGGGAACACGTCACGGTGCACCGAGCGATGAAGCCCGAGGCCACGACGAGGGTCGGTAACGGCAACTACGTCATGGCCAGTGCCCACTTCGGCCACGACGTCACGGTCGGCAACAACACCATCTTCGCCAACGCCGCGCTGCTCGGTGGCCACGTCACCGTCGAAGACAGGGCCTTCGTGTCGGGTGCCGTGGCCGTGCACCAGTTCTGCCGGATCGGCCGTCTCGCGATGATCGGCGGGCACGCGCGCGTGGTCCAGGATGTGCCGCCGTACATGCTGCTCGACGGCCAGAGTGGTTGCATCGTGGGTCTGAACATCGTCGGCCTCCGCCGCAGCGGACACGATGCCGAGGCCGTTGCCCAACTCAAGGCCGCCTACCGGGCCATCTATCGCCGCGGCCTGCCCTGGCGTGAGGTGATCGAGACGCTGCGGCTGGAGTTCGCCGGGGAGCCCGTGGGGCACCTGCGGGCATTCCTCGAGGGGGGCGCCCGCGGCTTCGCCCAGGAACGGCGAGCGCCTCCGGCACCGACACTCAAACTGCGGCTGCCGGACGAGGAAGCCCCCGCGTTGCGGGCGAAGGCCGGCTGAACCGGCCCCAGGGGTGGATCGCCGCCTCGATCACTCGTCCTCGTCGAGGATTCCGTACCGCTGCAGTTTCCGACGCAGCACCGAACGGTCGATACCCAGCAGCTTCGCGGCCAGCGACTTGTTGTGCAGGGCGGCAGCGAGCGTCTTCTCGAGGTGCACCCGCTCGACATCGGCGAGCGTCGGCCACCCCTCCGGCTTCTCTGCGTCGCCGGAAGGTTCCTTGGCTTCGTCGGCCCCGCCGGCCGGCGTGATCGTGGGCTGGACCCGAAAGACGCCCGGCAAGGGCGTGGTCGACACGATGCCGCGGCTCGCGGCAACGGCCATCTGACTCAGGCCGTTCCGCGGTCCGGACGGTGCACCATCGGGCCCCATCAACCCGTTGAGCGCGTCGGGCTCGATGCGGTCACCCGACGAGAACATCACCGCCCGCTCGAGGACGTTCTCCAACTCGCGGACGTTGCCGGGCCAGGGATAGTGACGTAGGACGTCGATGGCCTCGTCGGACAGCGTGCACATCGGCATCCCGTGCCGGGCCGCCAACTGGGCGAGATACCGGTACGCCAGAATCGGCACGTCCTCGGGCCGCTCCCGGAGCGGAAGCGTGCGGATCGCCACCACGTTGAGGCGATAGAAGAGATCCTCGCGAAAGCGGCCCTCGTTGACCTCGACGGCCAGGTCCCGATTCGTCGCGGCCAGTACCCGGACGTCGACGGCGACCTCCTCGTGACTGCCGACGGGGACGACAACCCTCTGCTGCAGCACCCGCAGGAGCTTGGCCTGCAGTTCCAGCTCCATCTCCCCGATCTCGTCGAGGAAGATGGTGCCCGAGTCAGCCGCCCTGAAGCAGCCGAGCGTCGACGAGGTGGCCCCCGTGAAGGAGCCCTTCACGTGCCCGAACATGTGGCTCGCGAACAGCGTACCGGTGGTGACCGCACAGTCGACCGGGATGAACGGTTTCTTGGCCCG
>VGYP01000030.1 GCA_016872955.1 Planctomycetota bacterium | reverse complement strand
AGACACTCGGCTGGCGGCCCGAGGTCGACCTCGCCGACGGCCTGGCGCGGACAGCCGCCTGGTTCGCCGCGGGCTGAGCGGACCGGCCGGCCCTGCCCTTCCAAAACTGGATATTGAAATCCGATTTGGCCGATACGATATTCGGTAGCGGTCGGATGCGTCTCTCCTGGTGCCGGCCGTGTCCGCGGAGGGCCGCGCAATGCCCGCGACGACCGACCCCGAACCGCCGCGGCGGACGCGTGTCCGCTGGCTGACGCCGCGTCTCCTGCGCGGCTGCCTGGCAGCCTGCCTGCTCGGCGCGGCCTGTCTGACCACCGGCGCCGTGGCGGCCGCCGACGCCTTCGAGGAGGAGCCGATCTCCGCCGTGCCGCGCAACGCCGTCGCGGCGTTGCAGCACCGGCTCGACACTGGCGCCGCGACCCTCGCCTTCGACGCCCGCTCCGGGTACATCGCGGCGGTACTCGCGGCGCTCGACGTGCCGGTCGCCAGTCAGACGCTCGTGTTTTCTAAGACGAGTCTGCAGGTGTCGACAATCTCCCCCCACAACCCGCGGGCGTTGTATTTCAACGACGACGTCTATGTCGGCTTCGTGCGGGGAGGGGATGTGCTCGAGATCTCGGTGGCCGATCCCGCCCTGGGCACCGTCTTCTACACCCTCGACCAATCGCCCAGCGACCGGCCCCGGTTCATGCGACAAACTGACGACTGCCTGTTGTGCCACGGCGGCCCAAAGACCGGCGGCGTGCCCGGCCACGTGCTGCGCAGCGTCTATCCCGACGCCACCGGCCAGCCGATCTACGCGGCCGGATCCCATCGGGTCGACCATGCGACGCCCTTCGAGCATCGCTGGGGCGGCTGGTACGTGACCGGCGGCACCGACGGCCTGACACACCTTGGCAACACGACCTACCGCCGGGCCGCCGAAGGCCGCCTGCCCGACGCCGACCAGAGCCGCGCCGGCGGTCCTCGGGACGCCGAACTCGCCGGGTACCCCGCCCTCACGAGCGACGTCGTCGCCCACCTCGTGCTGGCCCACCAGGTTCACGGTCACAACGCGGTGACGCAGGCCTCCTTCTCGGTCCGCCAGGCGCTGCATCGCGAGGCAGCGCTCAATCGCGAACTCGGCGAGCCGCCCGGATACCGCTGGCCGAGCACCGACACGGTCCTCGATGCCGCGGCCATGAACCTCGTCAACTGCTTCCTGTTCGCCGGCGAGCCGCCGCTGCCGACACCGCTCGGGACCGACTCGCCCTTCGCCCACGCGTTCGCGGCCACCGGCCCGAGCGATGGCCACGGCCGCAGCCTCCGGGAGCTCGACCTCCGCACCCGGCTGCTGCGTCATCCCTGCAGCCACCTGATCTACACCGCGAGTTTCGACGCCCTGCCCGCCGAACTCCGCGACCGCTTCTGGACGCGGCTCGCCGCGGCCCTGGCGGAGGGCAGCGATCATCCCGCCACACGACGCCTCGCCGCCGACGACCGGCAGGCCATTCGGGAGATCATCGCCGCCACCAAGCCGACGACGCCGGCGAACTGGGCTGACTGATTGGTTCAGAACGCCCGCCCGGCGGCGGCCGCGGCGAACGGCCTCCCCCGGGAAATCTGCCGTTTGCCAGACCGCGACGGGCTGCTACCGTCCGTTCGCATGATGACCCCCCCTTCGGAGCAAGCTGGTCGCTTCGCCGGCCGCACCGCGGTGATCTGCGGCGTCGGCGGCCAGGACGGCGCCTACCTGGCCGCCCACCTGCTGGGACTGGGGTACACGGTGGTCGGCACGAGCCGCGACGCCCAGGCTGGCCGGTTCGAGGGCCTGGCCGCCCTGGGCATCCGCGAGCGAGTCACGCTCGTCTCGATGTCGCCGGTCGACTTCCGCTCCACGCTGATGGTGCTCAAGCGGGCGGAACCCGACGAGATCTACAACCTCGCCGGTCAGACCAGCGTGGGCCTCTCCTTCGACCAGCCGGTGGAGACGTTCGAGAGCATCGTCGTCGGCACGATCAACCTGCTCGAGGCGGTCCGCCTGCTCGATCACCCGACGCGGCTCTACAACGCGGGCAGCTCGGAGATGTTCGGCACCGCCGGCGAGGAGCCGGCCGGCGAGACCGCCGTGCTCAAGCCGCGGAGCCCCTACGGCATCGCCAAGGCGACCTCCTTCTGGCAGATCGCCCAGTACCGTGAGGCCTATGGCATGCAGGCCGCCACCGGCATCCTCTTCAACCACGAGAGCCCGCTGCGACCGGAACGCTTCGTGACCCAGAAGATCGCCGCGGCCGCCTGCCGGATCGCGCGGGGCGACCAGGAGACGCTCGAACTCGGCGATCTCTCCGTGCGCCGCGACTGGGGCTGGGCGCCGGAATACGTCGTGGCCATGCACCGCATGCTGCAACTCGACGTCGTCGAGGATTTCGTGATCGGCACCGGCGTGACGACGAGCCTCGAGGACTTTGTGGCAGAGGCCTTTCGCGCCGTCGGCCTTGACTGGCGGCGGCACGTCGTCCGCGACCCGAAGCTCACCAGGCCCAGCGAGATCGCCTGTGGCCGGGCCGACACGAGGTGGGCAGCCGAGCGACTGGGCTGGAAGGCGAAGCATACGATGCCGGACATCGCCCGGATGATGGTTGAGGCGCGGCAGGACCGGGAATCCGGTTCGCCGCGGCGGCTGGCCGCTTGAGACGGCGACCGCTTCAGTCCGCCGCCAGCCCGTCGAGGGCGCCCGTCGCGATCCGCTCGGCGAGCACGCGGGAATCGAGATAGCGCTGCAGCGTGTGCAGCTTGCCGACGATACCGGCCGCGTCGGTCGCCTGGTAGTCGAGCTCCGCGGGCAGCCAGCGGCGGGGCATGCCAACGAGGCCCATGGCCGGCAGATTGACCCGCGGCTCGAGCAGCGGGAAAAACCGTAGCGCCTTGTCGCGGGAGTTGATCAGGAGCGTGAGCCGGTCGAGACCGGCGAGCGTCTCGCGATACGGCCCGCAGGGGGCCACCGCGTCGCACCGCAGCGCCGGGGCCACGAGCACCAGATGCGTGCGGCCAGGCCGATCAGTCCACGGCATCCCGCCGGGGGCGAGGGATGCGAGATCCTCCAGCGCTTGGGCGGTGACAAGCGCGCCGAAGGAGTAGCCCACCAGTGCCACCGGACGTTCGGGCTCGAGCTGACCGAGCAACCAGGCCAGATAGTGGCCGTCGGCGTAGGCGCGGTCGTACTTGCGGCGGCCATCCTTGAGGGCGATGCCCTGCTGGTGGCTCGGCCAGGAGAAGATCACCAGGTGTGGGGCCGACCCTACCGGAAGGCAGGCCACCAGCCGGCGGGCCAGCGACAAGCCATGCAACTTTGCATCGCACGAGTCGTAACGGTTCCCGTGGACGAAGATCACCAGCGGCCGCAGGGGCTTGGCCAGGAGGAGGCCCAGATCGGCCCGTTCCCAGCGGCCGCCCGCGGCACGCCGTTCGACGCCGAAGGTCACGTCGGCGGGCAGTCGGCAGACGCCGGGCAAGCGCCGGCTGCTGACCACCCACACGGCGGGCTCGGCGTCGCTGGGCCCTGGACAGTCGACCTCCGAATCGGCCGGGGTCGCCTCGGACGCGACCACGGCGGCCGCCGTCTCCGCGACCGAGGCGGGGCCGCACCAGACCCCGATCCCGACCAGTCCTGCCGCGAGCAGGGTGGGAAGGCGGCCGCGACGATGGCTACGAGACGAATCCATGCCTTCGGGTATCGGCGAAGCATGCACCGGACGCGAGCGACACGCCCGACGAAACGATCGCACCGTCGATGCCGTGGCACGCGCCGTCCGGCCCCGACCGGCGATCCCGGGTCGCCCCGGCGGACGGCACAACCCTCATCGAACGTCACCACCGTCACCACCAGTTGGCTGAAACCAGGCTGGCCGGCCGGCCCATGCCAGGATCGTGGGCTATGGTTTAACGGCGTCGGTCTCGACGCCCCTCGTCACACCCTTGCCTTCCAGGCGGACGCCCCTCCCCGAGTCCGCCGCCCGTTGGAGGACCGCTCCCATGTCTCGCACGCTCTGTCTGGCGATCGCCCTGGCCACCCTCGCCGCAGCCCCCGGCTGCAGCAGCTGTCTCGGTGGCGGCAACAGCTGCCGCCGCCCTTCGTTCATGGAGTTCCGTTCCCCCTGTGGGCAGCGGTCGGAGCCCTGTGCCCAGCCGATGGCGGCACCCTGTGCCCCGGCGTGCGAGCCCTGTGGAGCGGCCCCGTGCTGTGAGGAGGGCGTGATCTCCTCAACGCCCGGTGGCCTGCCTGCTGCGGCCCCCGCCGCCACGCCGGGAACCTTCAGCTGACTCCACGAGGATGCTGGTCCGCCGGCGGATGCCGGCGACCCGCTCCCTCCGGTGACGTGCCGCCTTCGCCGGCCACGCGTCGGGTCACGGGCTGCACGTCGTGTGCGGCCCACCTGAACCGGGCGGCTCGTCACCGGGGGAAGCGGAGGCCGATCACGGTCCGGCGATCATGCGTGACGCGATGAAGGCGTCGACATTGTTGCCTTCGTGGAACCAGAGCCGCCCTCGCACCGTCACCGCCTGCCCGGGCTGGCGGTCGGGAAACATCGGGTCAGCATGGACACAGTGCATCGGCGGGTTGGTCCAGCCGCGGTGGCTCGGCTCCCAGGCCGACGGGCGAAGCGGATGCCATTGGGCAACCGCCGCTCGCAGGCGAGGGCCTCGTCGGTCACCTGCCACTCCAGGGGCGGCAGCCGCTCGCCGCGGGCGTCCCAGATCGTGGGCAGGTGGGTGTGCCTCCGGTAGAACAGTCCGAGGTTCGAGAAGATCGCCTCCGGGACGTCGACGACGACCGAGCCGCCATCGGCCCACGGTGTGAAGATGCTGGCCTTCGTCTCCCGCTGCGGGTCGATCGCCCCGTCGAGGAATCCGCGGCGTGGATGCCGCCCGCCCGGATAGGGCAGGACCCGGATCGCGGCGGTCTGATCGCCCGACGCGGCCGCTGGCCGCCGCTGCCATTCTGCCAGCGCCGCCGCAGGCAACACATCGCGGCTGCGGTCGATCTCGTTCCGCATCCGACCGACGAGATACGCCTTGCGGTTGGCGGGCTGCAGCAGCCGCTCGGGGAGGCCGTTGACGACGACCTCGGCATCGACGAGCAGCCGCGCACCGACGAAGACATGGCCCGGGTCGCGGCCCTCGACGACCGCCTCGACGAGCGGTCCGGTCGAGACGAACGACCGTCCCGCCCCTAACCTCGCCAGCCACTGCTCGACGATCAGTCCGTCCGGACAGCGGACGTAGACGCGGCCGAAGCCGGCCGGCACCGGGTGCGCGCCGCTGTCCGTGCCCGCGATGACCAGTCTCGGAAGGCGAACTCGGTCCGCCAGAAATGGTTGTTGGCGGGTTCGACCTGGGCACCTGGCACGATCGCCGGCAGGAGCATCGCGAACGGCCAGTCGAGCTTGTCAGTGTCGAAGGCCGCCTGCGGCTCGGCGGCTTGCACCGCCGCGACGAGCGGCTTCCTGGGGGGGCACCTTCAGCCCGATGGGCTGGCGGTGACCGAGCACGAACAGCGCGCCCAGCGTGTGCCGCTAGCCGGCGCCGGCGAAGATCTCGTACTCCGTGTTCCGGGGCCAGATGAGGTGCGTGGCAGCGACCGCGATCGGTTCGGGAGGCGGGATGGCGGCCTGGTTCTTGTCGCTGGCCGACGTGGTCACCCAGTAGGTGAGCGGAAAGGTGACGTTGAGATCCTCGGCCAACACGACGGTGCGGAGATCGTCGATCGTGCGATGGAGATGCGCGTCGCCCGAATACCAGCCGGCGGCGACCGGGTCGGCGAGTCGCCGCAGCCGGACCTCGAGCCGCACCTCGTCGTCGAAGACCGTGAGCCGCTGGCGATTATCCGCGACCGCGTCGAGGGGCACCAGGCCGGCGAGCGGGCGGACGGGGCGTATGAGCGTCGATCTCGTGATGGCGCGTTGGGTTCGTCCGGCAGCGCGCCGCGGCCAGGCGACACCCGCTAGCGGCGGACGCGGGCGCACGCGGCGCACCCTACCATGCCACCCTGCCGGCCGCCGGCGCGGGCCGAAGGCCGTCGGCGCGACGGTATACTCCCGTTTCCATCTCGCGACCTCCGGCCGGCGCCATGTTCGACTCGCTCTCCGCCTCGCTCTCCTCCGCCATCGCCTCGCTCCGCGGCCGCGGCAAGCTGACCGCCACCAACATGCGGGAGGGGCTCGACAAGGTCCGCACCGCGCTGCTGGAGGCCGACGTGGCCTACGACGTTGCCGATGCCTTCCTGGAGCGGGTCGTCGCCGACGCGGTCGGCAGCCAGGTGCTCGAGTCGCTCGACCCGGCCCAGCAACTCGTGGGCATCGTCCACCGCGAACTCGTCAACTTGATGGGGCCGGTGGATCACTCGCTCCACCTCCAGGCCGACGGCACCACGGTGCTGATGCTCTGCGGCCTGCAGGGCTCGGGCAAGACCACCTCGTGCGCCAAGCTCGCCCGCAAGATCCAGTCCACCGGCCGCGGCGTGATGCTCGTGGCCGCCGACCTGCAGCGGCCGGCGGCGATCGAGCAACTGGTGGTGCTCGGCCGGCAACTCGGCGTGCCGGTCCACGGGCCGGCCGACATGTCCGCCGGTGCCGCGACCGACCCAGTCGCCGTCTGTCGGGCGGGGGTCGCCAGGGCCCGCCAGGAGAACGTCTCCGTTGTGATCCTCGACACCGCGGGCCGGCTGGCGATCGACGCGGCACTGATGCAGGAACTCTCCCGCATCGACCGCAGCGTCGGGCCGGACCAGGCTTATCTCGTCGTCGACGCCATGACCGGCCAGGACGCGGTCAGGAGCGCCAAGGCCTTCAACGACGCCCTCGAGCTCGACGGCATCATCATGACGAAGCTCGACGGCGACGCCCGTGGCGGCGCGGCGTTGTCGGTGAAGAGCGTGGCCGGCGTGCCCATCAAGTTCATCGGCACCGGCGAGCAGATCGAGGCGCTCGAGGACTTCCATCCCGAGCGGATGGCCGGCCGGATTCTTGGCATGGGCGACGTCATCTCGCTCGTCGAGGAGGCGCAGCGAAAGTTCGACCAGGACGAGATGCACCGACAGGAGGAGCGTCTCAAGGCCGGCGAGTTCACGCTCGACGACTTCAAGACGATGCTGACCCAGACCCGCCGCCTCGGGCCGCTGGGCAAGGTGCTCGGCATGATCCCCGGCATGGGTGGCATGCAGGAGATGCTCGGCGGCGGCGACCTCGAGGGGGACATGAACCGGCTGTTCGGGATCATCGACTCGATGACGCCCGACGAACGGCGGAATCCCGCCCGCATCGTCGATCAGTCCCGCCGCCGCCGGATCGCGACCGGGGCGGGGGTGGAGCCGCACGAGGTCGGTGACCTCGTCAAGCAGTTCGACGGCATGGCCGCGATGATGAAGGGCATGGCGGGACTGGGGATGCGGGAGCGGATGCAGCAGGTGCAGCGGCTGCAATCGCAGTTGACCAACCCCGCCACCAGGCTGGCCAAGCCGAAGGGCGACACCGGCAAGCGGCTGACGGCCGACGAGCGCCGCCGCCTCAAGAAGCAGCGCGAGAAGGACGCCCGCCGCAAGAAGCGGACCGGCCGCGACTGACGGCGGCTCACTGGCGGGGATAGGGCAGGCACGTCCCCGACATGACCATCCACACGCTGACGATCGCGGAAAGCCGGGCGATCAGCGGGTCGGAGGGCACACCCGTCGCCTGCGATCCCTTCATCGCCGACGCTTGCAGGATCGCCAGCGCCGGCAGGCGGGATAGACCGTGGCGGCCGCCAGGCAGCAGCGCAGCGGCGACCGGCGGCGTTCAGCGGGCGGCCGCCGACCGCTCCGGCGGCAGCGACTCGATCCACGCGCGCAACAGCACCACCGCCTGCTCGTCGACCACGGTCGTCGCCAGTTGCGGCATCTGTCCGGCACCCCGCCGGGCGACCCGCGCGAGCAGGACCGATCGCTCGGGGGCGGACGGCGCGACCAGACGGGCGTCGGTCAGCCCGTAGGTGTGGTGCATCGGCGCGACGCCCAGCGCCCGCATCGAATCCAGCGGCCGCGTCTCGGTCGCCGTCATGTATTCGAGGTCGATCTGGGCGTTGCCGCCCCCCGTCGGCACGTGGCAGGAGGCGCAGTTCGACTGCAGGTAGGACCGGGCACGGGCGGTCAGGTCGGCGGCGGGATCGTGGGGATCGACGAGCCGGTTGAGCCGTTCGGGCGCCTCGACGAGCAGCCGGGATTGCCGACGGGCCGCACCGCCGCCCGCCGGCATGTCGGGCACGCGGTCCTTGGCCCAGGTGACGGCATCCTTGCCGGCGAGGCCCCGGCCGTGGGCCAACGCCTCGGCCGACGACCGGGCCGCCCGCCGCCAGTCCACCTTCAACACGCCCAGGTGCTCGAGCGTGCGGAGTTGGTTGTCGGTCGCGTGGCCCGGCCCTAGCACGGCGGCGTAATCGAAGTCGCGATTGAGCTGGACGGTGCACAAGCCCAGCACGAAATGGCTGGCCTGGCTGTGACAGACCATGCACTCCACTCGCGACGGATACCGCCAGGCGAGCGTGCGGTCGGCAGCGGCGGAGCGGATCGTGAAGTCGCGGTCGCGGCCCTCGGCCGGCACGAGCACCGCGTCGGTCTGCTCGTCGTTCCACTCGTAGCTGTACCCGGCCCATTGGCCCGCTTCCTTGAACATGAAACGGGTCTCGATCCAGCGACGACTGGCCGGATCCCCCTCGCGCTCCTCGATGGCGAACGACTTCACGAGCACCGTGCCGTCGGGGAAGGTCCAGCCCCGCGAGTCGACCACCTCAATGGCCGCCGGCACGCTCCGGCCCGTCTCGTCGACCGCCGGCGGCAGGGCCACGAACCTCGCCTTGTGGGTGCCGTCGCTCCAGAGCGGTGCGTTGACGCCGTAGGGGATGACGCCGGCAGCCATGCGGTGACCGGCCACGTCGGCGAAGAGCCCGCTCTCAGAGAGCGTGCGGGGAAACGGGGGACGGCCCGCGACGGCCGCCGCCGCCGGGACGAGGCGATGAAAGCCGCCGTCGGCTCCCTGCCGGTGGTCGGCGATCAGGATCTCGCCGTGGGAGTCGGTCCCGAACCCCGTGATCGTGAGCGTCGTGTCGGCGAGCAACTGGTGCCACGTGACACGCGTGCCGTCGTGACGGAGGCCCCAGATCCGGCCGGTCGAATAGTCGCCGTACAGATACGCGCCGCGGAGTTCCGGCAGGGCGGTGCCCCGGTAGACGAGCCCGCCGGTCATCGACCGGGCCTCGGCGTGGGAGTGCTCGGCGATGGGCTTGGCGATCGGGTGAGGGCCGGCGGGCTGCAGGTCGTTGAAGGGATGGCTGCCCTCGACCACGCTCCAGCCGTAGTTGGCGCCCCGCTCGACGAGATAGACCTGCTCCCAGAGATCTTGGCCGTTGTTGCCCACCCACACCTGCCCGGTCTCGCGGTCGACATAGACCCGCCAGGGCTGCCGCAGGCCGTAGGCCCAGGTCTCGGGCCGAACGCCCGCGATCCCCACGAACGGATTGTCGGCCGGCACCGAGTAGCCGCGGCCCTCGTCCGGCCGGTCGACATCGATGCGGAGAATCTTGGCCCGCAGCGTGGAGAGATCCTGGCCGACCATGTCGGCGTCGGAATCGCTCGTGCCGTCGCCCGAGCCCACGTACAACATGCCGTCGGGCCCGAAGGCCAGGTCACCGCCGTTGTGGCCGTCGGAATCCCACGCGATCACCGCGGTGGCCGAGTCGCGGTGGAAGGCGTAGGGGGGCTCGGGGTCGAGGCGGTAGCGGATCACCCGGGTGCGTTTGCGGCCGTCGGCGGGCACGCTGCCGTCGGGTCCGGCCAGGCCGTTGCAGCCGATGTAGACGAAGCCGTTCTCGGCAAACCGCGGATGGAATGCGATGCCGTAGTGGACAGTGCTGTCATCGGCGGGCAAAAGCACCTCCGGCTCGAAGCCTAGAGGATTGTCCCGCATCCGCATCAACGACGACGGCGCGTACCCGAAGGGCTCGGTGACGTAGAGGAGCCGGTCGCTGCCTGGCTGATGGGCGACGGTGATCGGGGCCGAGATGCCGGCCGCGGGAAAGGCGGGCATGGTGGTGTAGGGCAGCGGCGGGTCGGGCGACCCGGCCACCCGCGACGTGGTGACCGGCACGACAGCGGTGATCCCGAAGGGCCGCGCGGGCGGATCGCCGGGCACGGCGAACCGGATCGTGAGGGGCTCGTCCGTGCCAGCGAAGGCGAGCCGCCACTGGTCGGCCGGCTCGGGCCGGTCCGCCACGGCCGCCATCACCCACCAGGGAACTCGCATCTCGATGGTCCTGCGACCGGTGTCGGCGGCGGTCGCGACGGCCGATTCGAGCCCCACCTCCGCCCCGTCGAGCGCTGCGGTGTCGATGGCTCCCACCTGCCGCACCCGCGTTTCGTTGGCCGGGGTCAAGTGCAGCTCGAACTCGCCCCGGTCGGCGCCGGGGGGCGCGAGTCGCAGCGTGAACGGTTCGCGGGACGGCCCGGCGGCGTCGGTGAAGGCGACGTAGAGGTGCTGGCGATCCCAGCGCAGCCGCAGGCCTGCGGCCTGGTCCGCGGCTGTCCAGCCAGCGTCATCCAGCACGCCGTCGATCGTCAGCGGCAGGTCGGTGAAGCGACACTCGAGCGCAGACGGAGCGGTGTCTCCGGATCCCGGCGGCACAGGCGCGGGGGCACTACAGCCGGCCGCGACGCAGGCCACCGCGGCGCTCAGCCAGTGGACGCCCCTGCGGATGCGGGGCGGGCTGCAGGGCTCGAGCCCGTAAGCGACGTCGATCAGCAGTCGCCCGGTGAACACTGGCATACGGCGCCGACCCTCACGATTCCGTCGGAAGACCCTCGCTCATCCAACTCGTAGAATAGTCGGTTCGCGGCGGCCGGACCCTCGACTGGCGTGGCCGCAGCCCGCTGCGGTTCGCCGGTCCCCGCGGCCGTACCGAACGGGCGGCACACCCGGGCCGACGCGTGGCCAGCCGTGAACACCACCGATTTCCCGCGTGAAATACACTTCCGGCGGTCGCCCCTTGGGTTTCGCCGCCGGTCGGGTAACCTACGGGACTGCGTTGGAAGCGGAATCCGCGGGTCCCGAAGCGGCCGTCGCCATGCGTTCCCGGGGTCGCACCGCTTCCCCGATCACCCGTTTCCAGTCCGACCGACGAGAGGGTTTCGACCGTGGCAGTGGCGATTCGAATGAAGCGGATGGGTCGCAAGAACCGCGAATACTATAGGATCTGCGCGACCGACCGCCGCAGCCCGCGCGACGGACGCGTGATCGAGGAGATCGGCTCCTATGATCCGCACGTGCCCGAGACCGACGCCCGCTGCACGCTCGACACCGCGCGGGTGGCCTATTGGCTCGGCGTGGGAGCGCAGCCCAGCCCTACGGTCCGCGTGCTGATCAAGAAGTATGGCGCCGGCGGCACGCACGTCCGGCAGATGGAGGAGGCCCGCGCCCGGCTGAAACTACCGAAGGTGGTGCCCGACGCCGGCCCACCTGCATTCGTCCCCGAGGTGAAGGCGCCGGAACCAGAGCCGGCACAGGCTGCCGCCGAGGCTCCGGCGGAGGTCGTTGCCGAGGCGGTCGCCGCCACGCCGGCCGAGGAACCGAAGAGCGAATAGCCCGACCGAGCCCGCCGCGCGGCCGTGAGGCGGCAGCCCGTGGCGGCCGACGGCCGTTTTAGTCGGCATGACAGCCATGCTCATCGACATCCTCACGCTCTTTCCAGACATGTTCACGGGCTTCCTCGCCGGCAGCCTGCTCGGTGCCGCGCGGCAGCGCGGTCTCGTGGACGTCCGGCTGTTCGACATCCGCGACTTCGCCGAGGGCCCGCATCGGCAGGTCGACGATCGTCCCTTCGGCGGCGGCCCCGGCATGCTCCTGATGCCCGGCCCGATTGTGTCGTGCCTCGAGCACGTCCAGGCCCAGGCGAGCCCGCCGGGCAGCGTCATCCTCTTGACGCCGGGGGGCAGACGGCTCGACCAGGAGGGCGTCGAGAACCTCGCGGCTCGCGAGCGGCTGCTGCTGGTCTGCGGCCGCTATGAGGGCTTCGACGCCCGCGTCTCGCAGGCTGTCGGTGCCGAGGAAGTCTCGATCGGCGACTACGTCCTCTCCGGCGGGGAGGTGGCCGCGATGGTCGTCGTCGATGCCGTGGCCCGGCTCATTCCGGGCGTGCTCGGCGACGAGGAGAGCGCGCGCCATGATTCCTTCTCCGGGCCCGGACGGCTCGTGGAAGGTCCGCAATACACGAGGCCGCGCGACTTTCGCGGCCTGCACGTGCCCGAGGTGCTGCTCTCGGGCGACCACCGGCGGATCGAGGCTTGGCGGCAGGAGCAGGCTCTGGCCGCGACCCGCCGGCGGAGCGCCGCCACACCCACGCCGGGCGCCGCCCGGAGGAGCCAACCGTGAGTAGGAAGATTCTCGCCGCGGTCGAGGCCTCGAGCCTCAAGCCCGACGTGCCCGCCTTCTCGATCGGCGACACCGTCGACGTCCACACCCGCATCCTGGAAGGCGACAAGGAGCGGATCCAGATCTTCAACGGCGTCGTGATCGCCAAGGCCGGCTCAGGCAGCCGCGAGACCTTCACCGTCCGCCGGATCGTCGCCGGCGAGGGTGTGGAGCGGAAGTTTCCCCTGCATTCGCCCAAGATCGCCACCATCCAAGTGAAGCGGTCGGGCGTCTCGCGACGGGCCAAGCTCTACTACCTCCGCGACCGCGCCGGCAAGTCGACCCGCCTCCGCGAGAAGCGGGAGGACATCGTCGCGGGCGAGGGCAAGTCGGCCGGCGGCGGCAAGGCGAAGGCCGGCAAGAAGCAGGCCGCCAAGGCCTGACCACGCCAGCCATGCCCTCCGCGCGGGACGAACTGGGCCGGCGCGGCGAGGAGGAGGCCGCTCGGCACCTCGCGTCGCTCGGCTACCGGATCGTGGGTCGGCGGGAGCGGGTGCTGCGGGGCGACATCGACATCGTCGCGCTCGATGGCCGGACCGTGGTGTTCGTCGAGGTGCGGTCGAAGTCCGTCGTCACGCATGGCCATCCCGCCGAGACGGTGGGCCCGGCCAAGCAGCGGCGGATCGCGGAACTGGCCAGCGCCTACATCCGCCGGCACCGGCTCGAGGATCAGAGTGTGCGGATCGACGTAGTGGCCGTGACGTTCGCGGCGGCCGGCGGCCGGCCCGTCGTCGAGCACTATCAAAACGCCTTCGACAGCCCGTGGTGATCCGCCACGGTGGCCAGTTCGTCGGCCAGTTGCTCGGCGGTCACGAACGACCGGATCAAGCCGGCCGGCAGCCCGCGGGCGAGTTTGTCGAACCGCAGGCTCACGTGGCTGGCGGCCCGGCGACCGGGCACCCGCCGGATGAACAGGCCCACCACCTGTTCGGGCCGCCGGCGGGCCACCGCCGCGTACACCTCCGGGTCGCGCTCGCCCGAGTCACCCACCAGCACGAACCGGCGACCAGGAAAGTCGGCCATGATCTGCTCGACGGCTCGGCGCTTGGACCGCTTCCGGTTGGTCAGCCGGCCCAACGGGGTCGAATCCTTGAGGCGGAAGAGCTTGAGGTGCATCGATCCCGAGGGCAGACCGGCCGCGGCCAGGAAGTCGCAAAGGCAGGCCGACAGTTGCCAGGGGCTCGCCGACACGTAGTGAAATGCGGCACCCGTGGCGGCCCAGCGTCGGAAGGCCTCGGGCATCCCCTCCACGGCCGTGAACTCGCGGACGAATGTGTTGCGAAGCAGTTCCCGCCGATCGGCGACGTTGGTCACCTTCACGGTGTCGTCGATGTCGGAGATCACCGACAGGCCGCTGTCGTCGATCGGCTGGATGCGGCCGGTCGCAACCGCGGCCGCCCCCTCATCCTCCTCGTCGGGCACCGTCGTGAACGACAGCCAGCGGCAGCCCGTGGCTCCGTCCGTCGCGGCCGGCAGGAGCGACTCGTCGAGTTCGATTTCCGTACGGAAGTGGCCGGTGCGGTCGGTGGGGCCGACGTCGAACCGCCGTGCTCCCACGGCGACCCGCAGCCGCCGGCCAGCCACCCGTTGGAACAGGAAGGCGTCGGCACGCCGGCGAAAAACCTCGGAGTCAACGTCGCGGTCGTCGAGTTCGAGCAGGCGTCGCAGCACCGCCACCGCCAGGCCGCGTCGCCTGCTCCGCTCGGGCAGGGGCCGGGTCACCATGCCGGCCACGGCGGCCCGCCAGACGCCGGCGGACCGCCGTGCGTAGGTTGGGAAGAACACGATCATGGGGGCGGCAGCCGGCTGATGGACGCTTGAATTCAGAAGTCGCTCATCTTACAACCTTCGACCGACGGCGATCGCGGGTTGGCCAGGCCGACCACCGGCCGACCACTGGAGCGCACTGATGGGCGTCAAGAAAACGGGCAAGGGCCGCCGCAAACTCGGCCAGAAGAAGCGGCGGATGCGGGCCCGGATTCGGCACCGCAAGCGCTAGCAGACGGTGGAGCAAGTCTGCCGCCGCGGCAACGCCGACCCAGGCAGCCCTCGGAGGTGCTGGCGGTCGGCCGCGTGAAAAAGTCCGTGGGTGCACTCGTGCCGTCACGGAGCGACCGGAGGGCGGGAGGCAAACCCTGTCCGCACGAGACGTGTGCTGCACCGCCGGGGCCTTGTCGACAGATTGCGGTCGGCGATGGACGGGCTGCGTTCCGGGAAAGGATGTGCAGACCCCACGAGGGCCAAGGGCAAGCATCGCTCGGACTCCCGACTGCACACGCACTTCGAGGCACTCGGCGGCAAGGCGGTGCGGATCGACGCCACGGGCCGAAGGGAACGTCCGGCGAGAGTACATGGCCAGCCCAGACCCTCGCCGAGGTCGAGCACCCGCGTCACGCACCCCCCGCGCCGAACGGGAACGCCGGGCCTGGGTCCTCGCGGTCCGGAGGGCCCGCGCCTCCGGCCGGCCTGACAGGCGGGGCGACCGCACCACGGCTCCGCACCGCACGACCCTCACATCTTCGCGCCCCGCGACTGATCTTTCCGGCCGATCTCGGTTGCCGCGCGACTGGCGTGGGGTAGGGTTGCGAGGCTTCGCCGTACGATCGCCGCTCCCGGCGGCCGGACGGCCGGGGCCGCTGCCTGCCCAGGAGACGGAACGATGCGTGCGAGTGGATGGAGCGGCCCGACAGTGGTCGCGGCGATGCTGGTCCTCACGGCCGCGTCAAGCGGCTGCAAGAGCTTGAGCGAGCGGTACATCGCGCTCGAGGTCTGGAAGTACGAGCGGTGCTTCGGTCACCTGCCGCCGGGATTCGTGCCGCCGGGAGCGCAGGCGGCCGCAGCGCCGGGACGGGTGTGCGGTCAGGCCGCGGCCTGCCAGCCCGCCTGTCCGCCGGCCGCCGGCTGCAACGACTGTGCCGGAGTCGAGGGCGGTGGCGGGCCAGCGCCCATGGCGGCCGCCCCGGGCGGCGTCTCGGCCAGCAAGCCGGTCGTGATCTCCGACGAGCTGGTTGTTCCCTGACGTCACGCGACCGGACGACGGTCAGCCGAGCGTCTCGGCCGGTCCGGGAAACGTGCCGGCCTCGACGTCGGCCTTCCACGCGGCAAGGGCGGCCGAGAAGGCGGCTCGTCCGTCGGCGTAGCGGCGGGCGAACCGCGGGACGCGGTCGAACGACAGGCCGACGAGATCGTGCATCACAAGCACCTGCCCGTCGCAATCGGGTCCGGCTCCGATGCCGATCGTGGGCACCGCGAGTCCGGCGGTGATCGCGGCGGCGACCTGCCGCGGAATGCACTCGAGCACCACGGCGAAGGCCCCCGCGGCGGCGGCGGCCGAGGCGTCGGCGGCCAGCTGTTCGGCATCCCGCTGCAGACAGTAGCCGCCGAGTTGATGGACGGCCTGCGGCCGCAGGCCGACGTGGCCCATCACGGGGATGCCCGCCGCGACGAGCGCCGCGATCACACCGGCCTGGCCGGCCGTGCCCTCGAGCTTGACGGCCTGACAGCCGGTCTCCTTGAGCAGTCGTGCGGCGGCCTCGACGGCCGACCGCTCCCCGAGGTGCTGGAGCGGAAACGGCAGGTCGACCACGACCAGCGCCCGGCTCACGCCACGGCAGACGATCTCGCCGTGATAGATCATCTGCTCGAGCGTGGCGGGAATCGTCGACTCGCGGCCGGCCACGACCATGGCGACGCTGTCACCGACGAGCACGCAATCGACGCTCGCGGCATCCGCGAGCCGTGCGGTCGGCCAGTCGTAGGCGGTCACCATGGTGATCGGCCGCCGATCCTGCCGGGCGCGGGCTAGGTCGTGGACGTTCACCCGCCGCGGCCGGGCCCCGCCACTGGAACTGGTCATGGGAGGCCCTTGAAGAAGTCCTCGAGATGCTTGTCGTCGGGGGCGGGTGCTTCCTCCGCG
>VGYP01000029.1 GCA_016872955.1 Planctomycetota bacterium | reverse complement strand
GCGGGTGCACGCCGGAGGCGTTGACGGCGTGCACGCTCGAAACGCCGGGCAGCACGGTCGGGATCACCGGCCCGGTCAGCTCGTGGACGAGCCAACCGAAGAGCGTGTCCTCCTGGGGCGGCCGGCCCACGACGGTGACCGGCCAGATCGCCCCCTCGCGGTGCCAGACGTGATCGACCCGCATCACGGGAAAGTCGTGCTTGCGGGCGTAGTAGCCGAGGTGGTCGCCGAAGGGACCCTCGGGTTTGGAGGCCCCCGGTGCAACCGTGCCCTCGATCACGAAGTCGGCATCGGCATAGATGGCCGGACGCTGGCCGCGGCGGATCATCGGGATGCGGTGGCCGGCGAGCACGCCGGCGAAGGTGAGTTCCGAAAGCCCCTCCGGCAGCGGCATCACGGCCGAGACCGCCATGGCGGGCGAGCCCCCCACGAAGATCGCCACCTTGAGCGGCTCACCACGAGCCAGGGCCGCCGCGTGATGGAGGCCGATACCCCGGTGAATCTGGTAATGGAGGCCGACCTCTCGATCCGGCTCGTAGTCGTTGCCCGCCAGCTGCACGCGGTACATACCGAGATTGGAGTGTCGGAGGCCAGGCTGGCCTGGGGCTTCGGTGTAAACGCAGGGCAGCGTGATGAAAGGCCCGCCGTCGCCAGGCCAGGAGACGACCTGCGGGAGGCGCGAGAGGGGCGTCGAGCGGGCCATCACTGCGCCGCTTCGCATGCGGCGGGGCAGCATCGAGAGCGCGTCGAGCGGACTTCGCCAGTAGCGGCCCGGTCGCCGCAGCGCCGCCGTCGGGTCGAGCTTCAGCTCTACGAGCCGTCGCACGCGGTCCAGGCTGGCGGTGAAGATTCTTTCGATCCGGCGTGTGGTGCCATAGAGGTTGACCAGCACCGGGAAGCCGCAGCCGCGCGGCCGGGCGAAGAGCACGGCCGGACCGCCCGTGCGAAACAGCCGCCGCTGGATCTCGGCGATCTCGAGGCGGGGATCGACCGGATGGTCGACCACGACGCACTCCCCGCACCCACGGAGGGCCTCGACGCAGTCCCGGAGTGAGCGAAAACCCATGCGCAGCGATCCTGAGGCCAGCCTCCATCCTAAGCTGGCCCGCGAATCCCGGCCCGGGGGGGGCTCTACGCGCTGGAACGACAAGGCCGCCGCCGGATGTGACCGCGGTTCGCCCAATCGTTTCCACGCTCGGACCGCGGGCAGGAACGTCGGTTAGACTGCCGCGGGTTCGGCGTCTGTTCCCCTTAGGAGCGATCTCCATGGTCACGCTCACCGCCACCTATCAGAGCGGCCTCCGCTGCCGCTGCGTGCACGGCCCTTCCGGTGCCACGCTCGACACCGACGCGCCCGTCGACAACCACGGCCGTGGCGAGAGCTTCTCCCCCACCGACGTGGTGGCCGCGTCACTCGGCGCCTGCATGCTGACCGTGATGGGCATCGTCGCCGAGCGGCACGGCATCGATCTCGGGGACGCCAGGGCCGAGACGGAGAAGATGATGACCACCACGCCGCCGCGGCGGATCGCCTCGCTGCGGACGCGGATCACCGTGCCACTCCCGGCCGATCACGAATACCGCGGCCCGCTCGAGCGGGCGGCACTCGCCTGCCCCGTCCACGAAAGCATCCACCCCGAGATCGACGCCCCGGTCGAGTTCGTCTGGACGGGGTGACGCCATGCCCGACCTGTTCGCTGGTTCCCGCGCCGCCAACGTCGCCCGGGCCGCGCCCTTGGCCGCCCGGCTGCGGCCCCGACGGCTGGCCGACTACGTGGGGCAGGAGCCGATCGTCGGCCAGGGCAAACTGCTCCGCCGGCTGATCGAGGCCGACCGCCTGGGATCGGTGATCCTGTACGGACCACCCGGTGTCGGCAAGACGACGCTCGCCGAGATCATCGCGACCGAGACCCGGCGCCGATTCGTGGAACTCTCGGCCACGGCATCCGGCGTGAAGGAGGTCCGTGAGGTCATGGAGGCGGCGCGGCGACGGCTGGAGGACGACGGCGGGAAGACGTGCCTCTTCATCGATGAGATCCATCGCTTCAACAAGGCCCAGCAGGACGTGCTCCTGCCCGATGTGGAGAACGGCGTGGTCGCCCTGATCGGCGCCACCACGCAGAATCCGTTCTTCGCGCTCACCAGCGCCCTCGTCAGCCGCAGCCGCATCTTCGAACTCGCGTCCCTCTCGGCCGCCGACATCGGCACGATCCTCGACCGGGCGATCGCCGACCGCGAGCATGGCCTCGGACGGGAGGCGATCGAACTGACCCCCGAGGCGCGGGCCTTTCTCGTCGAGACGTCCGACGGCGACGCGCGTCGGGCCCTCGGGGCCCTCGAGGTGGGCGTGTTGTCGAGTCCCGACCGACCGCTGTCGTTCACGCTCGCGTTGGCCCGTGAAAGCGTGCAACGGAAGGTGGTCGCCTACGACTCGGGCGACACGCACTACGACTGCGTCAGCGCGCTCATCAAGAGCATCCGCGGCAGCGACGCCGATGCCGGGCTCTATTGGCTGGCCCGGATGCTGGAGGGAGGGGAAGACGTCCGCTTTCTCGCGCGACGGCTGGTGATCCTGGCCAGCGAGGACGTCGGCAATGCCGACCCGCGGAGCCTCGTGATCGCGGTGGTGGCGATGCAGGCGACCGAGTTCGTGGGCCTGCCCGAATGCCAGCTCACCCTTGCCCAGGCCGTCGTCTATCTGGCACTCGCGCCCAAGAGCAACGCCTGCACGCGGGCCATCGCCGCGGCCCGCCACGACGTTCGCACGCAGGCGGTGATCCCCGTGCCGAGGCACCTGCAGGACAAGCACTACGCCGGCGCGAAACGGCTCGGCCATGGGCCGGGCTATGCCTTCGCGCACGACCACCCCAACGGGATCGCCGCCCAGGATTACCTCGGCGTCGAAAAGACCTACTACGAGCCCACCGACCGCGGTCTGGAGCGGGACCTGGCCGAGCGGCTCACCGAGATCAGGCGGCGGTTGCGGGAGGGGCGTCAGGAGCCGCCGCCAGCCTCCTGAGTTCGGCCGCGATCGGTCCGGTCATCACCTCCTCGAGCCGGGCCAGCGCCCGGGCAGCCGTGACGCCGTCGAGCACGCGGTGGTCGGCGATCACGGTCACACGGCAGCAATCGGTGTCGTCGAGCGGGCCCTGGCAGAGGCTCGTGGTGCAGAGCGTGGGATGGAAGTGATTGCCCGCCGCGAAGCCGGCTAGCGACGACATGCTGAAGGTGCCGATCCGCCCCGGTCGCTTGGGAGACAGCGAGCGATGATTCCAGCGGAGGATCGCCCGCCGCAGCCAGGCGGGCGCGCGCTCCAGTTCAAGTTGGCGGCGGAACACCTCGCTGACCGGGGCCGTGGCGTGGCGATGCACGAAGGCCTGGATCGCGGGCAGTGGCAGCAGATCGGGCGCGGTGAGCCTGGCGAAGAAAAGCCGGTCGACGCTCGCCTCGACGCGGTTGACGGCGAGCGTGGCCACACTCGTGTCCGAGGTGGCCAGGCGGGGCGGGAGCCGGCCGGCGAGCCAACTTCGCAGCGGCGGCATCTCGCGGGCGACCAGCGCGTAGCCCTTGAGGAACATGGCCGCCCAGCCGATGCGCCGCGGCGCATCGGCGCGGGCCGCGGCGACCACGCCGAGCCGCATCTCCCGATCGACGGGAAACAGCGGTGCCTCGTGGGCCAGCAGCGCCACGTCGTTGACCACGCCGCGGCCGGCGGGCAGGGGCGCGGCGGTGATCACCGGGAGTGACATCGGACCGACGGGTGGGCGTGGGGTGGGCGCGGGGCGGACCGGACGCCCCCGGGGCAGGGATGGTAGGGAAACGAGAGCCTCGCCGGTAGGTGGTTTTTTCACGGCGCATGGGCGACCGAGGGCGTGCTCCTCGTCCGGCGGCGTGGCCCCGGCCGCGACCGCCGCGGATAGACTGGCCCGCGATGCGAGTGGTCGTGCAGCGCGTGAGCGAGGCGGCGGTGGCGATCGACGGCAGGGAGGTCGCGCGGATCGGCGTCGGCCTGCTCGTGCTCGTGGGCGTCGAGACCGGCGACGGGCCCGCCGACGCCGCATGGCTGGCGACGAAGCTTGCGGCCATGCGGATCTTTCCCGACGACGAGGGAAAGATGAACCTCGACGTGCGGCAGATCAGCGGACAGACGCTCGTCGTGAGTCAGTTCACGCTCCATGCCGCGACGGCCAAGGGTAACCGTCCTGGGTTCAGCCGGGCCGCCCGGCCCGAGGAGGCGGTCCCGCTCTACGAGGCCTTTCTGGCCGACCTTGAGCGGGAGACCGGCCGGCGGCCGGAACGGGGCGTGTTCGCCGCCGACATGCGGGTCAGCCTCGTCAACGCGGGACCGGTCACGTTGCTCGTCGATTCCCGGGCCCGCGAATGAGGTTCACAAAACGTCTGGGCGGCGGCGTTTCTCTCTTCAGAATGCTTCCTCATGGTGCACTCCGACACCGATTGGCAGCCATGGTACGACGCGCATGCCGCGCGGCTGGTGCTCTACGCGCGGCACTGGCTGCGGGAGCGGGCCGACGCCGAGGATGCGGTGCAGGCAGGCTTCGTGCGGTTCTGGAAAAGCTGCCCGCGACCGGACACCGGCGAGGTGCCGCTGCTCTTCGCGGCGGTGCGTACGGCAGCGCTCGATCTGGCCAGGTCGAGGCGTCGACGGGTCGCCCGCGAAGGGCGGGCGGCTCGGGACTCGTCCGCCGAGTGGTGGGATGCCGACTCGTTAGTCGAGCGGGAGCGGGCCGAGGCGGTGCAGCGAGCGCTCGAAGCCTTGCCGAAGGAGCAACGAGAGTCGCTTATCCTGCGGGTCTGGGGAGGCCTGACCTTCGCCGAGGTGGCCCGCGTGCTGCAGGCCAATGTCAACACCGTCGCCTCGCGGTACCGTGCCGCGCTGAGCAGCCTCCAGAAAAGTCTGCCGGAGATCGTCCATGACGCCGATCGATGACGAGCACGAAGCCGGAGCCGGGCGGATGCCCGATGAGCGGCAGGCGGCCGAGTTGGCGACACTGCGGCCCCGCCAGCCTTCGGCGGGACTGCGGGCCCGGATCGCCGCGGAGTTGCCGGCGCGGCCGGCGGTGGCCGGCCGCCCGTGGGCGGGATTCGGCGAACGGCTGGCCTGGGCCGTCGCAGGGGCGGCCGCGGTCGTGATCCTGCTGCCGCGCGGCGTGACGCCCTCCGCGGCGTCGCAGGTGACTCGCGTCGCGCCGGCTCCGATGGCGGCGTCGCAGCCGGACGCTCCGCCGGCCGTCACGGAGGAGTCGATCGCCTGGTCCGACGAGGGCGTTCGGTTTCTTGACGACGTCACACCGGCCCGCATCCTTCGGCGGCGGGTCGTGGAACGGCATGCGGCCGGCGACGGCCGCGCCACCGTTCGCCTGCCGCGGGAAGACCTGATCCTGCTACCCGTCGCCATCCGGTGACGGGTGATCAGCCACGACGTTTTTCCAACCAGAACCCCCGGGAGTCCATGCCATGTCCAGCGCGTCGGAACGGTCCATCCTCGCCGCTTCGGTGGTCTGGTTTCTGGCCGCGTCGGTCGTCGTCCGGGGTGCCGATGACGTGATCGTCGAGGAGACGGCGCCAGTGATGCCGACGCCGCCTCCGTCGGTGCGACTGGTGCCGCCCCGCCTGCGGATCGAGATGCGACAGCAGCAGGGGCCGCTCGCCGGAGCCGCGGGGGGTGCGGTGCGGCGGGCGCCCTACCTCGGCGTCGTGACGGCGCCGATCGTCGACCAACTCCGCGCCCAACTCGATCTGCCCAAGGGTGTGGGCCTGGCGGTGGAGGCGGTGGCCGACGATGGGCCAGCCGGCCGCGCGGGCGTCCGGAAGTTCGACGTGCTGCGACGTTTCGACGATCAGATCATCTGTACGTCGGAACAACTCTCGGCGCTCGTGCGAGCGGCGGGCAAGGGCAGGCAGGTGAGACTGACCGTGATCCGTGGCGGCAAGGAGAAGCAGCTCGACGTCCTGATCGAGGATCGGGAGGTGCCGATCGCCGGGGCCGAGGCCGGACCGTTCGCCGGCCTCCCGGGCGTGCCGCTGGAACTGGAGACCCTGTTGGCCGACGGTCTGCCGGGCTTCGCCGGTGACCTCCGGGGCCAGGTGCAGCGGCAGGTTCAGGAAGCGATGGCCCAGGCCCAGGGGCTCGGCGGCAAGGCTGCCGGCCGCCTGCTCCAGATCTATCCCGGCGCCGGGGGTACGCAGAACGTGGTGGTCGTCAGCGATCAGCGGGGCACCGTCGAGATCCGCGAGAACCACGGCAAGCGAACAGTCTCGATCAAGGATCCGGCCGGTCAGCAGGTGCACGCCGGGCCGCTCGACGACGAAGCCGATCGTGACAAGTTGCCCGAGTCCTATCGCGCGATGGTCGACGAGGTGGCAGGCTGGCTCGCCGTGCCGGCGGCGGAGGACGCTGCCGACGCCGAGGAGAAACCACCCGCCGCCGAAGCCCCCGAGGCCGACGACGACATCTGACTCGGTAACCGGTCGCTCATGGGGGGCCGCCGACACCGGCGGCTGGCGGCTGCTATACTCGCCTCTGGCATGACGCGGTGGTTGTAGCTCAGTTGGTTAGAGCACCGGTTTGTGGTACCGGGGGTCGCGGGTTCGAGTCCCGTCAGCCACCCTTCGTGGGACGCCTGCGGCCCCGGGCCTTGAGCCCTCTTCCGACCGTTGGGGTCTGTTGCAAGTCGGCCCGACGGGAGGATAGTCTCGCACCTTGCGGTGCGTGTCGCGCAGGCGACGGCCCGACATCGGGCCGTCGCTCGCGTGCCCCATGCGGTGTCCGCCCTCCGGCACCTCCCGTCCTCCTTTTGGAGCCTCACGTCATGCCCTCCCTTCGCCCGTCCGCCTCGCGTCGCACCTTCCTGGTCACCTCGTCGGCCGTGGCCGGCTACTGGGTCGCACCCGGTCTGCGGGCCGAGGACAAGCCCGCCACGAGCGTCAACGAGGAGATTCGATTCGCCTGCGTTGGTGTCGGCGGCAAGGGCCAGAGCGACTCGGCCGACGCGAGCCGCTCCGGCCGCGTCGTGGCCGTGGCCGACGTGGACGCGAACCAACTCCGACGGGCGGAAAACGCCTTCAAGGGAGCCAAGCCGTACGGCGACTTCCGCGTGATGCTCGACGAGATGGGCAAGGAGTTCGATGCGGTCACCGTGAGCACGCCGGACCACGCCCACGTGATCGCCGCCGCCCAGGCGATGAATCTCGGCAAGCACTGCTTCTGTCAGAAGCCGCTCACCCGGGCGATCGCCGAAGCCAGACTGCTCGGTGAGTTGGCCCGCGGCAAGGGGCTGGCGACGCAGATGGGCAACCAGGGCACGGCGGCCGACTCGCTCCGGCGGGCGTCGGCCTTCATCCAGTCCGGTGGACTCGGCGCCGTCAAGGAAGTGCATGTCTGGACCAACCGTCCCGTCTGGCCGCAGGGAGGCGGTCGGCCCGCCGAGTCGCCGGTTCCCGGGCATCTCAATTGGGATGTCTGGCTCGCCCCGGCGCCGGTCCGGCCGTTCGGCAACGGCTACCACCCGTTCGCTTGGCGCGGCTACTGGGATTTCGGCACCGGGGCTCTCGGCGACATGGCCTGCCACACGTTCAACATGCCCTTCATGGCGCTCAACCTCCGCGACCCGGCGAGCGTCCAGGCCACCACGAGCGGACACAACCGGGAGACCTACCCCAAGTGGTCGATCATCGACTTCGAGTTCCCGACCCTGGGGGAGCGGGCCGCGGTGAAGGTGAAGTGGTACGACGGTGGCAAGCTCCCCGATCAGGCGCTGTTCGCGAGGTATCCCGAAGAGCAGGGACGGCCCTTCCGACCGGCCAATGCCGGCGTGCTCGTGGTGGGCGAGAAGGACACGCTCTACGCCCCCGGTGACTACTGTGAGAAGGGCTTCACGCTCGAGAGTGGCGCGGCGGCCAGCGAGATTCCCTTCGAGAAGTCGCCCGGCCACTTCCAGGAATGGATTCGCGCGATCAAGGGAGGGCCGGCGGCCCGCAGCAACTTCCCCGACTACGCCGGCCCGCTCACCGAGACGATCCTGTTGGGCAACCTCGCCGTCTGGGCCGCCGAGGCTCCCGAAGCCCCCGGCAAGAAGGTCGAGTGGGACCCCAAGGGCCTAGTGGCGACCAACGGCCCCGAGTTGGCCGAGATCGTGCGGCCGAAGTACCGCGAAGGCTGGAAGGTCTGAGCCGCGGGTGGGCTGCGGGTCGCTGCCGGAGGTGCGGACGATGACGACGTGGCGAGACTGCGCGTTCGCCTGCGGGCTGGTCATCGGTGTCGTGGTCGGTGTCCGGGCGGCTGAGCCAGTGCCGGCCGAGCGGGCGGCTGCGGAGGCCGTCGCGGAACTCGGGGGCACCGTGGACTACGGCGCCGACGGCCGCATCGCGGGCGTGGGGCTGGCCGAGCGGCCCACGTCGGATGCCGACCTTGTGCTCCTTGCAGGGCTGCCGGGGCTCGCCTCGCTGGAGGTCTGGGGAGCCGAGATCACCGACGCGGGCATGGAGTCGATCGGCCGGATGGCGACCCTCCAAAAGCTCGTGCTCGAGAACACCGACGTCACCGACGCCGGGGCCGCCCAGTTCGCCGGACTCGCCGGCCTGAAGGTGCTCAACCTGCGGCGGTCGTCCAACATGACCGACGCCGCGCTCGTGCCGGTTGCGAAGCTCGCGGGCCTCGAGCAACTGATCCTGCTCTACAACAACTTCACCGACGCTGGCTTGGCTGAACTCGAGCCACTGGCGCGGCTGCGGGTACTCGACCTTCGCGGCTGCGTGCTGGTGAGCGACGCCGGCCTCGAGCGCGTGGCGGCGATCCGCAGCCTCGAGCGGGTCAAGCTCCGCTGCCCGAGCGTGACCGACGCGGGCCTGGCCTCGCTGGCGACGCTCCCGAAGTTGAAGGGCTTCGCCGCCGAGGATGCGCAGGTCACCGATGCCGGCCTGGTGCCGATCGCGGCCCTGCGGGAAATCGACGAGGTCAATCTGATGCGGACCTTCGTCGGTGACGCCGGTCTCGTTCATCTGGCTGGGCTCGACAAGATGAAACGGCTCGAACTCCGGGGCACGCTCGTCGGCGACCGCGGCCTGGCCCACCTGGCAGGCATGTCCAACCTCGTCCTGCTCGACCTGGCGGAGACGGCGGTGGGAGATGAGGGGGTGGCTAGGCTGGCCGGACTGTCGCGGCTGGCGACACTCGACCTGTGGGACACGCGGGTCACGGACGCCGGCCTGCCGGCGGTCGGCCGGCTCACGGGACTCGTCTCGCTCAACCTCCAGAACACCGCGGTGGGCGATGCGGGCGTGGCCGCTCTGGGCGGGCTCGAACGGCTCGAGACGCTCGTGCTCTCAGGGACAAAAGTGACCGACGCGGTGTTCAAGACCCTCGTCCGGCTGCCCCGGTTGCGGCAGGTCGCCGTCGCCTTCACCAGTGTCGGCGACGACGCGGTGGCCGCGTTCTCCAAAGCGCGGCCGGCCGTGACCGTGGAGCGGTAGACGGCGCCGCAGCCCTGCCGGTTGTCGCGGTCCTGCTCCAGCGGTATCACGACCGCTCAAGGGGGGCGGGGTGCCACCCTCCGTCGCCCCACGTCTCCTGTCATCGACCACGGAGTCCTCCATCATGATTCTCGGCAGGATCTGGAAGGCGTTCGCCGCTCAGATGAACAAGATCGCCAACTTCTTCTGGACCGCCGATCCGATCGCCCAGCTCCAGTACGAGGACGACAAGGCCGTCGAACAGATGAAGGAAGGCCGGGAGGGGCTGGAGCAGTACCGGGTGCTCGTCGAGAGGGTTACCCGCCAGGTGGCCGGCGACCAGCAGCACGTCGCCTCGCTAGAGGCCAGGATCAAGGCCCATCTGACCCCCTCCCGATTTCTGTACCAGGGCTCATGAGAGAGTTGGGGAACACTCCGCGTGGTGTGTCGGAGGGAGGGGCGTAGCCCCGACCGGAGACACACCACGCGACGCCGCCGGGACCGCCCCGGAGGGCGTATCGTCCAGCCCGGCAACGAACGCCGCCGGGGTCAGCCACTTCAGGCCACCGTGTGGCCGCCTGTGGTTGTAGTCCATCCGCCACTGGTCGAGAACGACCCGAGCCTCTGGCAGGCTCAGGAACAACTCACGGTCGAGCAGCTCGTCCCGAAGCCTGCCGTTGAAGCTCTCCACGTAACCGTTCTCCCAAGGGCTCGCCTTCTGGATGGAGAGCGTGCGAACGCACGCCCTCGCCAGCCACTCCTGGATCTCCTTGGCCACGACCTCCGGCCCGTTGTCGCTCCGCAGATGCTCGGGCGCACCTCGCACGGCGAACAGGTACTGGAGCGTCATGATCACGTCCCGAGCGGTGAACGACCGGGCCACCTCGATCGCCAGACACGCTCTTGTGAACTCATCGATCACCACGAGGATCCGCAGCTGCCTTCCGTCCTCCGTCCGCTCTGCAAGGAAGTCGTAGCTCCACACATGGTTCCGATGCCTCGCCCGGTGCCGAACGCACCCATAGGCACTCGACCCCGGTAATCTGCGGCGTTTTCGCTGCTTCTGCGGCACCTGCATGTGCTCCTCCTTCCAGATCCGATGCACCCGCTTGATGGTCACCTTCCAGCCTCCGAACGCTTCCGGGCCGGTCAGCACGCGATGCGTGCGCTCGCTCCCATGCCTCGGGAACGTCTCTACCATCTTCCGCATCACCCCAACTCACTCATGGTCGCCGTCTACCTTCCTGGGACGGTGCCGCTGCGTGCCTCGGTTCTGGCCGAGCACCCGACAGACCCTTCTGTCCGAGATCGTTTCCTGCCCCAAGGTCCGCCGGACGGACTCCACCGTCCGGCGGCGACGCTCGGGGCAACTCAGTTTGGGCGGGCGGCCTCCTTGAGGATCAGCATGTCCAGGGCTTGATCCGCCACCAGCTTCTTCAGCCTCGAGTTCTCCTGCTGGAGTTCCTGAAGCTGCTTCGCCATCTTCGGATCCATCCCGCCGAACTTCGTCCGCCACCGGGAGTACGTCTGCTGGCTGATACCCGGCCGTCGGCAGACATCGGGCGCGGTCGCACCCTTCCCAAGGTCTACATCAGCCTGCCGAAGCAAGCCCACGATCTGCTCTGCACTCAGTCGCTTCTTCATTCGAGAACCCTTTCCAGCCCTACCAGGGGCATGAGGATTCTCTCACCGGACCTGGGTCAGGATTTGGGGAGGGGTTCGAGGAGGCGGTCTACCTCGGTGACCGTGTCTTCCTGATGGACACCACGCCCGGACAAATCGCCGAGGAGATCCGGTTGCCAACCCCCACCGCGGCGGCCCGCGCCGCCCAGTCGGAGCCGTGGTTCAACGAGCAGGTCGACCACATCCATCGGGCGATCGAACGCATCGAGGCCGGAGCCTGGCGAGCCTGTTCACCAACGACCGTTTTCGGGCCGCGGTGGATGCTCGGGACGCCAAAGCCCGCCGGCAGGCCGAGGCCGTCGACAGCCGGGCGGCCTACGACCGCATCCGCGGCGAACTGCCGACCCATCTGGTGCGGCGGTTCGACCAGTTGAGGGCCCATTGCCAGAAGCTCACCGACCTTGCCGGCAGCATGCGGGGCCCGGCCGTGACCGGGCTGGACCGGGCGGCGGTCGAGTCGCTCGAACGACTGCTCTGGGAACACCTGCGCATGATCTGGAACGCAGCCAAACTGTAGGAATTTCCCGACCACACTGACGACGCAGCGCTCCGGGAGCGCATCGGTGAACTGCAGACGCGGCTGGCGTCGCTGCCCACCGACGCCGCCTCGGTCCCGCTCCGCACGGCCATGGAGGACAACCTGCGGACCACCCAGGAACGCCTGGCCAACGTCGACGAGGCACGCCGAAAGCTCGATGTGGTGGCTGCGGAGGGAGCGCGACTCGAAGCGAAGATCGCCGTCCTCGCCGCGGGGGCGGTGGCCCGTCGTGACGTCAGCGAGATCGCCCAGCGGGTCGACGAGGTGGCTGAGGGTATGAAGCGCACTGATGAGACCATGCGGCAACTGCAACTGTCTTCCGACCTCGAGGAACTCGACGACCCGCCCGCGTTGCTGCGGGAAGAGGGTGATCCCGGGTCGTCAGCGGTCGCCCTCGAAGCGGCGGCTCGGCCGGCAGACGAGGTAGCACCCGAGGCCGATGAACAGGGCCATTAGGGCGTAGGAAAAGATGTATTTCGCCATGGGTGCGGAGCGGTGGGGGGAAGGGTAGGATTTCGTCGTCCGACGATCCTCCACGACCACGAGAGCCTACCGCGCATGGCCACGAAGTCGAAACGCCCAGCCAAGAGTCCGGCCGCGAAACTTCCGGCCGTCGACCTCAAAACCCGCACGTTGATCATCGGATTAGCCGACGCAGTGGCAACCGCGGCCGAGCGGCGCCGGGATCCCTGGCTCGATATCCCGGCCCGCAGCCTTTCGAACGTTCGCTTCAACAAGGCCCGCAAGATCATCGAGATGGGGGGGCAGAAGAACCGCCGCCAGCTCTTCAATCTGGCGCAGGCCAAAAGCTACATGCAGACGCTGTTGGTCGCCACGGGCTGCAAGCAGCTCGTCGACCAGCAGAAAACCACCAGTATCCGAGGCCTCTACTACCTGCTCAAGCACACGATCGAGGGCACGCGGGAGGAGACTTTCGCCACGCAGGAGGAATGCGATCCGATCATCGAGGATTTGGAGGTGACGCTCGAGAGCCTGCGCGAGGAGCTCCACGTCTATGCCAGCAACCGTGGCGGCATGGTCGGCCCCATCATGCTCGTCGATTCCGGTGACGAGATCGACTGCGCGCGGATGGGTTCCGGGGGCTACTCGATCCCCTCGATCGTCGAAGCCGACGTGATCAAGTTCAAGTCGTGTGACGCGACGTTCATCCTCCACGTCGAAAAGGACACGGTCTGGCGGCGGTTCAACGAGGACAAGTTCTGGAAGAAGCATTCCTGTCTGCTGACGCACGGGGGCGGTCAGCCGCCGCGGGGCGTCCGGCGCATGCTGTACCGGCTACACCACGAGCTCAAGCTGCCGGTCTACTGCCTGCTCGACAACGATCCCTGGGGCTACTACATCTACTCCGTGCTCAAGCAGGGATCGATCAACCTGGCCTACGAGTCGAAGCGGATGGCCATCCCCGAGGCCCGCTTTCTCGGTCTGCGAAGCCGCGACTACGACCGCTGCAAGCTCAGTCAGAGCGTGCAGATCGCCCTGGCCGACGCCGACATCAAGCGAGCAAAGCAGATCGCCGCCTATCCCTGGTTCGCCGGCAAGAAGGCCTGGCAGAAGGAGATCGGGACCATGCTCTCAAACGGATTCAAACTCGAGGTCGAGGCGTTGATCTCCAAGGACATCAGCTACGTCACCGACACCTACACGCCGGAGCGGCTGGAGGAGAGGGACTGGCTGGACTAGTGACACGCGACGGCTCGGCATCCTGCCGACCGTCCGTCTCGCGTCTGGCACGGCGTTGCCCGTGCCCCGTTGCCGGAAGCTTGCTACGGCCTCCTGGTCTCCACTCGCTCGATGCTGGCGGTGCTTCGGCATCCCGCCTGCCCTTGCCATCAACGCCGACGACGGGTCACGGGTAACCCCTCGGAGGGCGGCCGCAGCGAGGCGAGGTGCACGTGAGCTGTGCCTCCGCCTCGCCAAAGCTCGCTGGGGGCATGGATGGTCCAGCCAGCGCTCAACTAATCACTTCGTCCGCTCGCCCCACGATGCGACGCAGAAAATGGGGCGGCTGGAGCGTGGCCGCCTTCGGCTTCCCGACGGGCCGGCGAGCAACGCCGAAGAACTCCGCGATCCGAACCACCACCGTGTGCTGCTCGTCGACGCGGAGCTCGGGGAAGATCGGCAGGGCGAGCGTCTCGTCGGCCGCCCGCTCGGTCACCGGCAGGTCGCCCGGCCGCCAGCCGAGGTGGGCGAAGCACTTCTGCACGTGAAGCGGAACGGGATAATAGATTTCGGTGCCGACGCCGTGTGCCGCCAAATGCTTCCGCAGTTCGTCGCGCCGTCCGTCCGCGACCCGGATCACGTACTGATTCCAGACGTGCCGACCGCGGCTCTCGTCGGTCGGCACCGTCACCTGACCGCCGAGGTCGTAGCTCGCGAAGAGTTCCCGGTAGCGGGCGGCGTTCGCCTGCCGCTGCGTGGTCCAGGCGTCGAGATGCGGTAGTTTGACCCGCAGCACCGCGGCCTGGATCGAGTCGAGGCGGCTGTTGATGCCGATCAGTTCGTGGTAATACCGTGGCTCCATGCCGTGCACCCGCAGCAGCCGCAGCGAACGGGCCAGGTCGTCCCGCGTCGTGGTCAGAAAACCGCCGTCACCCACCCCGCCGAGATTCTTGGTGGGGTAGAAGCTGAAGCAGCCGATGTCGCCGAGGCCGCCGGTGCAGCGACCGTGCCAGCTGGAGAGGATCGACTGCGCGGCATCCTCGACGAGCGGCACGCCCGCCTCGGTCGCGATCGGCAGCAGCGCGTCCATGTCGGCCGTGCGACCGAAGAGATGGACCGGAATGATCGCCCGGCAGCGGCGACTCACCTTGCGACGCACGTCGGCCGGATCGACGAGGTAGGTGGTCGGGTCGATGTCGGCGAAGATCGGTGTCGCTCCCAGTCGGGTGACGGCGCTGGCGGTGGCGAAAAAGGTGTAGCTGGGCAGCACGACCTCGTCACCAGGACCGACACCGATCGCCATCAGGGCAAGCAGCAGGGCGTCACTGCCGGACGCACAACTGATCGCGTGTGGGACGTCGAGGGCACGGGCGAGTTCCTCCTCGAGGGCGGTCACGTCGGGGCCGAGCACGAAGCGACCCGAGTCGCAGACCCGTGCGATCGCCACCTGAATCTCGTCGCGGAGCACGGCATACTGGCGATCAAGCGCCAGCAGAGGGACGGCGGGCAGGAGGTCCTGGCTGGACTGGGTTGATGCGCTAGTCGTGCCGCTGCTCATGGGTGTGGCCTGAGAGATTCCAAGGTGTGGCTGTCGGCGGATGGGCGTCGCCCGTGCGGCACTCCCGCCGAGTTGTTCCATCGACATCGACCGCAGGGTCGCTCCATGCAAAGCCGAGCCGCGGCGGGGTGCCGCAGAACGGCCTTGCACAGCGGCGCAAGGCGGGGAAATAGGGCTGCTCGCGGCGCACCGTCAAGGGCAGGGCGCGACGGCGTGGCTGGGCAAACGTGGCGGTCTGGAGAATGGCCTGCACCGCGAGAATGCCGCCGTGGCGACGGCCGCTGATCCCCAGCGTTCGCTCCCCCAGTTTGACACCGCCACCGCGGCCCCCCTAGATTCCCGGTTGGCAAGCCAGGTCTTCCCAGGTGACGGCAGCATCGTCGTCGGCGAGAAGATCCCGGAGGAGGGGCTGCGGGCCGAGACGCCGCGCCGCGTCGGCACCGCTCAGAGGATGGGATCCACGGCGATCACTCCTGTCATCGATCTCGGACGCATCGCCCGACGGCTTGGCCTGCCGGCCCCCGGCGTGCAGGCGGTGGTGGAGTTGCTCGACGCGGGCAACACGATCCCGTTCGTTGCCCGCTACCGCCGTGACCAGACCGGCGGCCTCGACGAGGAGGCGGTGCGGCAGGTCCAGACGGCGATCACCAGGGCCAGGCAACTGGCCGACCGCAAGCAGACGATCCTGCGAACCATCCAGGGCCAGGGGAAGCTGACCGGTGAACTCGAGGAAGCGATCGTCACGGCGGAGAGCCCCAAGCAACTCGAGGATCTCTACCTGCCCTACAAACCGCGGAAACTGTCGCTGGCGGAGGTGGCCCGGCAACGCCGTCTGGAGCCGCTCGCCCGCGAGATCCTGGTAGCCGCTCCCGCGGCGGCCGATCTCGATCACCGGGCCGCCGACTTCGTGGATGCCGAGGCCAACGTCCCGACCGTCGCCGACGTGCTGCTGGGTGTCGGCCACATCATCGCGGAGGACTTCAGCGAGCGGGCCGACCTGCGGCAACGGCTGCGCGGGATTCTGCACCGGGCCGGACAGCTGCGGAGCCAACGGGTGGAGACGGAGGGCAAGGCGCTCTCCAAGGACGAGAAACATTTCCGTGATTATTTCGCCTACAGCGAACGTCTCGAACGCGTCCCGGCGCACCGGCTGTTGGCCATCAATCGTGGCGAGCGGGCCCGGCTGCTCAAGGTCCGGATCGAGGGGCCGGCCGAGGACCTGCAGGCCGCCGCCGACGAGATGCTCGTGCCGGCAGGGCATCCCCATGGCGAGTTCCTGCGCGGGTGTGCCCGCGACGCCCTCGCCAGGCTTGTGCTGCCCAGCCTGGAGCGGGAGATGCGCCGGGAAATGACCGATGCCTGCGAGTCGCACGCCGTGGAGGTGTTCGCCCGCAATCTCCGCAATCTGCTGCTGCAGCCTCCGGCCGGCGGGCGGCGGGTGCTGTCGCTCGACCCGGGCTTCAAAAGCGGCTGCAAGGCGGTGGTGATCGACGAGTGCGGCATG
>VGYP01000028.1 GCA_016872955.1 Planctomycetota bacterium | reverse complement strand
CGGTCACCTGGAAGACAAAGCGTGCAAGACCAGCGCTGCCGCCCGCGCCGCCGTCGCCACCATTGGCCCCGTTGCCGCCGTTGCCGCCGTTGCCGCCCTTCCCTCCGGGGAACAACGCGTCAGCGCCGGTGACACCGGCGCCGCCGTTGCCACCATCGCCCCCCGTGCCGCCATCGCCGCCGTTGCCACCAAAGCCGAAGATCTGACTGCCGTTGCCGCCGAGCCCGCCGGACGATCCCGCGGCGCCTTCGGTGCCGTCGCCACCATCCGGTGCCAAGGCCGTGCCAGCGGCCCCTGCGATTCCCGCAGCACCGCTCATGCCGGCGCCGCCGTTGCCGCCGCTGCCGAACAGCAGGCCGCCGTTGCCGCCATTGCTGCCGCTGCCGCCATTGCCGATCCAGCCGGCGCTCCCGCCGTTGCCGCCGATCCCGCTATTGCCACCCGAGCCGAAAATGATGCCGGCTTTCCCGCCCGACTGGCCCACGGCGGTCGCATCCTCACCGTTGGAGAAGAGCTGCTGGCCCGACACCGAGTCCATGCCGCCGGTCTGCGCGGACGGCGGCGCCGCGACCTGGATCGTCTTCCCGATGTCCGCAAGCGACATCGTCAGCGTGCCGACGCCCGGCACATCCACTTCGGCACGGCTCAGGAAGCCCTGCTTGTTCACCCAGACGTTCACGGGAATCGCATCGTTGCCGAAGATCGGCGACGAGGAGAGCAGCGTCAGGCTCGCCAGCGGCAGTAGCGCCGCAAAACTCGACTTGCCGATCGTCGCCTGATACTGCGCCCCGAGTTCCGGATCGTTCGCGACGAACTGGACCCCGATGGGGAACTCGAGCGACGCGAGCGTGGCCCGGGGCGTCAGCCCCGCGACGAGGCTCGTGACGGCGATCGCCGCCTCCGACGAGCCCGTCACCGACACCCACGGCGTCCCCGTCGTGCCGAGCTGCGCGCCGTCGACGTAGGTCACACCGCCGACCTGCCGAAACTCCGTTGTCTGGGTCGATGCCGCGCCGACCGACGTCGGGGCCGGAGCGCCGCCATCGATCGCGGCGGCGATGTCGACGAGCCCGCGACGCGAGTCCACTCCGCCGTCGGAAGCGATCTGCACGCCGTTGATGTCGAATGCCAGTTCGAAGACATACCGGCCCGACTGCGTGGCCGAGAGTGCCGCGCGACCGACCGGATCCATCGCCACCGTCAGCCCGGGAGCGGACGACACCCCGGGCACCGCGCCGCGACGCGCAAACCACGTCCACCGCTGCAGGCCGACATTCGCGATCGTGCCCCGCTCGTTGTCGCTGATCTGGTTGCCCGTGAGCACCGAACCGGTCGACGTGCCGGTGGCGTTGATGCCGTAGCCCCCATTGAAGACGGCGGCATTGCCGTCGCCCGTCGCGGAGCCGCCGATGGTGATGCCCTGGGCGGCCTTCATCGTCACGCCGTCGCCAGAGTTTTTGCTGAAAGCGTTGCTCACGATCCGCGTGCCGGTGTAGACGCCGGGGCCGATTTTCAGGCCGACCCGGTTGTACGCGCTGGTGACGCCTGCGACGAGCGAGTTGCTTGAGCTGCCCAGGAACTGGATCCCGGCCCCCGTGAAGTTTGTGATCGTCCGCGTCAGCAGCCCCGACGGCGGCAGGAACACGACGCTGTTGACGTTCTTGCCGACCACCAAGCCACTCGTGCCCTCGGCGGTGCTCGTACCATCGAGGCTGAACCCGTCGGCGAAGGTGACGCCGGCCGCCCGCGCGAGCGAGATGCCCGTCAGTTGCCAGTTGCCACCGACCTCTCCCAGAAACGCCACCGGCCCGCCCGCCGAGACCGTCAGCCGTTGGCCGCCGTCCACCGTCGAGGCGAAGGTGATCACCTTGCCGGCCTTCACCGTCAGGTCACTCTCGAGCGTCACGGCCCCCTTGAAAGTCAGCGAGCCCGCGGGCGCGAGGACGTTGGCGGAGAGCAGGATGCCGTGCTTGGTGGCCTGCCCCTGGGTGGCGAGGCTCACCGGACCCGTGCCCTTGGCCGCGACGGGACTCGTGACCACGATCCCGTCGCTTATGCCGTGGCCCGTGTCGATCCTCAGGCCCTGGCCGGCCGCGCCCTTGGTCACCGCGGCGAGGTTCACACCCGCCTTGCCGATCGTGACCACGTCGTTGCCCGCACCGCCCTCCACGGAGATGCCGGCGAACTTCGTGACCGTCTTGAGGTTCACCGCGATCGTGTCGGCGAGCGGATCGATCGTGATGCCGGGGATCGACGCGACCGAGGAGAGTTTGCCGCTGCTTGCGGCCGTGATCGTGAGGATGTTCCTCTTCGAGGCATAGCTTGTGCTCAGGTTCGTGAGCGCCGTCCCGGCCGGGTCGAGCGCCAGCACGAGTTGGTTGCCAACCAGGCTCACGACGATGTCGTCGGCCGCGAGCATGGCCCGCGATTCGAGCAGGTCGATCCCTGTGAGGCCGCTGCCAGCCCGGCCGCCGAGGGCCTCATCTCGCCGCCCGCAGCGGCGGCGCGGCCACGCTCCAACCCGTGCTCGGCTGAAGACGGCCCGCAACAGCGCGCGGAGAGCGAATCGGGGCCGACGATGGAGCAGCAGCATGAAAGACCTCCTGGGGGGTCACGGGCGCGCACGGCTCCTCCGCGACCTTCCTGGAGCCCCAAATATCAGACCTTACCCCGCAGCTGCCGGCAGGGCAAAAAAAGGTATGATGCTCAAGGATTCGGCGGGGCCTGCGGTGCCGGTCGTGCCGGCGGCGGCCGGGCACTCGCCCATCCGCCGAGGGGCGTTGGGCTCCGCGGGAGCCGCCAGTTGCGGAAGGGCTCGTAGAGCCGCAGCGTGAACATCAACTCGCTGGCTGAAAACTGATTGGGCTCGGCGCCCGCCTGCTGGATCGTGTCGATGTGGAAGTAGCGGTAGCCCACGTCGAAGGTCAGGCGGCTCGAGATCTCCCAGAGCAACCCGCCGCCGAACTGCCAGGCGAAGCTGGCGGACGGCTCGGCGTACAGAGTCTCTCCCTGGAACTGCTCGCCGAGGATGTAGCCGCCAGCACCGATGCCGCCGGCGCCATACACGCCGAACCGCTCCGTGAGCATGAAGTCACGCCACACGTTCTCCATCACCGACCAGTTGTTCGTCAGGATCGTCGTGTCGCCAGAGGTGGGAGTCGCCAGAAACTCGGCGTCGTAGGTGCTCCGGCCCATGCCCTCGGTCTCGACCCCCCGCCGACCGTTCCCGGGGCCCGCCTCCCGCGTGAAGGCGGGCTTCGAGCCGTGGGAAAAAACCTTCGTCAATCTGCGGGGCAGTTGCTCGGACGAACCGGAGCGGCAATACCAGGCCCACGTGGTCGACGCGTGGATGGGCAACAGCTCGCGGATCCGCCGCCGGCACTACCTGAAGGTGACCGAGGCCGACTTCGATCGTGCCGCTAGTTACCCGGCACCCTACCCGGCACCCTCAGCGGTGGTCACCGGCCATCAGGAGCCATCAACCCTTCAGCGCGCCCGCGAAAAATCGCTTGACGTCGGGAAGGACGCAGAAATCCAATACCCCCGACAGGGATCGAACCTGTGACCTACGGTTTAGGAAACCGTCGCTCTATCCACTGAGCTACGGGGGCGGGAATCGCATGACTGGACATCTCGGGTTTCCTGCTCCCGAACGTCCTCGCCGAAATCGTACGAGACCAGCGATCCCGCCACAAGAAACAAGGCAGCGGCTCGCAACCCCTCGCGACCTCGCACCCCTGCTGCCTCCGCCTCGCTCAGGGTAGACTCGCGAACGCAACGCATGGGGTGGCGGTTCCCTGGCCCGAAACAGCCCTGTCGAGGACGCCTCCGTGCAGATCACCCGCCGCCTCGCCATCTCCCTCGCCCCACTCTGCGTGCTCGCCTGAGCGGTAGGCCCCGGCCTCGATCATCTGTCCGCCGGCAGCGACGACACCGCCCTCCACGCCGGCCGCTGCATCCTCCGCAACGCATATGGCGCTAAAAATCTGCCGCGGATCTGCAACTCCTGCGACAACAAGCACTGAACCCCTCGGTGGCGGGACCAAGGCGAAAGCACCCGCGACAGGTCGTCGGCCCGCGTTATCGTTATTATTTTCGGCGGGCGGCAACTGTCGCCCGACGACCCGGTCACCACGAGGGAGATTCAGTGGCACGCGCGGCACTCGCCCTGGAAGACGGCACGGTCTACACCGGTGAGTCCCTCGGAGCGTCGGGAACGGTCTCCGGCGAGGTCTGCTTCAACACCTCGATGACCGGCTATCAGGAGATCCTCACCGACCCTTCGTATCGTGGCCAGATCCTCTGCATGACGGCGCCGCAGATCGGCAACTACGGCGTCAATGCCGCAGACGTCGAAAGCGGCACGTTGCAGATGGCCGGCTTCGTCGTCCGGGAGGCTAGCCGGATCGCGAGCAACTTCACGGCCACCGGGACGCTCGACGACTACCTCGCAACGGCCGGTATCGTCGGCCTCCAGGGCATCGATACGCGGGCCATCGTGCGACGGCTGAGAATCCGCGGCGCCATGACCGGCGTGCTCTCGAGCGAGGTGCTCGAGCCAGGTCGGCTCGTCGAGATGGCCCGCCAGGCGCCAGCGTTGGTGGGCCGCGATCTCGTCGGCGAGGTGATGCCCGACACGCCGAGCCTCTGGAGCGAGCCGCTCGACGAGTGGGCGACGCCACTGCTGCAGCCGGGGGAGGGCGGCCGGATGCCGGCCCGTCCGGGCACCACGCCCACCCGACGGGTCGTCGCCCTCGATTACGGCATGAAATGGAACATCGCCCGTCACCTCGCCAGTGGCGGCTGCGACGTGACCGTGCTCCCCGGCCGTTCGACCGTCGATGAGGTGCTCGCCCATCAGCCCGAGGGCGTCTTCCTCTCCAATGGTCCGGGCGACCCAGAGGTGCTCGACTACTGCGTCCAGACGGTCCGCGGGCTGCTGGGCAGGGTGCCGATGTTCGGGATCTGCCTCGGACACCAACTGCTCGCGCTCGCCTGCGGCGCCAAAACCTTCAAGTTGAAGTTCGGCCATCGCGGCGCGAACCAGCCGGTGATGAACCTCGCCACGGGCAAGGTCGAAATCACGTCGCAGAACCACGGTTTCGCGGTCGACGAGGAAACGCTGCCCGCCGCACTGGAGGTCACCCACCGCAACCTCAACGACGGTACGATCGAGGGTCTGCGACACCGCACCGCCCCGGCCGTCAGCGTGCAGTATCACCCCGAGGCAGCCGCCGGCCCGCACGATTCCGCGTATCTCTTCGACCGCTTCCGGCAGATGATGGCCTGACCGGGCTCGTCCGCCGGCGTCGCACCGAAGCCCTTGCCCTCACGGGCTTTACGGTGGCCGGTCGCTGCGACCGACGGGTTGCGGTCGTGCCGATCGTGCCGGCCTTGTTTGACTTCGTCGCGGCACGATCCAGAGTTATTTCCGGCCGGATGCGATCCGTCTCGAGCGCTGGCCCCGCCACCGGCGGTCTGCTTGGCTTCTCTGACTTCCCTCACCTCTATGTACCTCAGGAACATCCCCATGTCGCGGCTCTCCTTTCTCATGCTCTCCGGCCTCGCCGCCCTGCTCCTCTCCGCGGGCTCCGCCCAGGCCGGCCCGCGTCATCGCCACACGGCCGACCCGACCTGCGGATGCGAGGCCGGCTGCGTCGAGCCCGGCTGCTCCGCGTTCACCCCGGCGTGTGGTGCGCTGGAACCCGACTGCGGCGCGGATCCCTGCTGCCTAACGCAGCCGTGCATCAAGTACCACCATAAGCGCGCTCACCGGCGCAAGCACGCCTGTGGCTGCTGCCCCGAGCCGACCTACGAGACGGTGCTCATGCCGACGAGCCCGGAGACCTGCCGAGCGGTCGCCGTGCCGGTCTGCCTGCCGGCCTGCTGCCAGGGCTGCCCCTGCGAGTCGTCGCGGTGTACGCTCTTTGGCTGCGGCCAGGTGCGGTATGACTACGCCTGCGGCTGGTCAGTGATCGTCCGCTTTCAGAAGAGCGGCGACATCCTCGTGATCTACGAGGGATTCTGAGACGGGTTTTGATCGATGCCGCAACCACCGGGCAGCCACACGACGGCCGCCCTCGTCGACGCTCATCAACCCGCCCCGGAACGATCCGGGGCGGGTTTTTTCGTGGCCGCTCGTTCCGTCAGTCGCTGTCAACCACGGCCGCGACGTAACCGCGTGAACAGGCTTCGGTAGTCGCTCGGCCGAACGCTGAACACCGCGGGCGGAGCGTCTGCAACCGACTGGCGGAGATCCTCCTCGATCACGACCATGTCGGAGTCGTCGATCGGTTTGTTCTCCGCGTGCGCATCGGCCCCAGGCACGACCGGCGGCACGGGCTGCTCCGTGGGGACCAATCGCCCCCCCGCCCCCTGGTACCCCAGATCATCGGCCCGGGTCTCGGCAGGGCGATGGTCGCTTCGGACCACCGTGGCCAACAGTTTGCCGATTGCCTGTCCCTCGCGGCTGGCGACGTGACGGCGGCCGCTGAAGTCGTCGGGCGGATCGACGCGCTGGCGTTCCAATGATCCTGGCTCGCGTGCGGCCCGTCGGTCGCGTTCGAAGAACTCCTCGAAGGGGTCGTCGCTCGTCCCGAAGACCAGCTCGACGTCCGGGCCGTCCCACGGGTCGGACGTCGGTGGCGTCGCCCCGGATCGCGGTGCCTCGCTGACGGCCGCGCTTCCCTCGAAGACGCCGTCACCCGCGCCAAACTCGATCACGCCCCCTTCCTCCGCATCGAACTCGTCGAGCCGCGGAAGCGCCGGCGACGTGGTCGCACGCTCCGCGAGGTTGGCCGCCGGCTCGAGGCCGCTCGGTGCGGGCAATCGCTGGATTTCGCGCCAGGCCGCGGCGACGTCGGCGGGGGTCACCCGCCGGTCGCTTTCGGCCACCATCACCAGGGCCTGATCACAAACTTGGTTGATCAGTCGTGGCACACCCTCGGTCACACGATAGACGGCATCGTCGCAGCCGCCCGCGAAGAGTTGATTCCACTGCATCCCGGCGGCGGCCACCTGCGTCCGCAGGTAGGCGAGCGTCTCGGCATGGTCGAGCGGTTCGAGATACCCACGCACCGCCACCCGTTGGGCGAGGCTCGCCATGCGCGGCGTTCCCAGCATCTCGTCCAGCCGCGTGGTACCCGCCAGCACGATGTGCACCGCCGGCAGCGGTGTCGGCACATTGGTCAAGACCCGCAGCTCCTCGATCAGCCGGGTGGGCAGGGTGTTGGCCTCGTCGACGAGGATCACGAGGCCCGAGCCGGCAGCCGCCAAGCCACGGATCCGCTCAAGAATCGCGATCCGCAGGTCAGCCTCGTCGATGCCGCGGTAGGCCTCGCCGATCGCCGCCAGGATCGACTGCCAGAGGGCCCGCCGCGTGCAGATGCTGGCCCCCGTGAGCAAGGCCACGTCGAAGTCGTCCCGCACCTGCTCAGCCAGCTTCAGCAGCAGGAGTGACTTGCCGGTTCCCGGCGGGCCGATCACGAGCCCGACGCCCTCGCCCCGGCGGATGCACCGCTCCACGCCCCGGAACGTCGCCTCGATTTCCGCCGCTGGATGATAGAACTGGGTCCGCGGCGAGGCCATGAACGGCCGACTTGAGGGGTGCCTGCTGGGAACGTGCATCACGGGTGTCGCCTGGGTGAGGGGCGGCCGCTCCGTCGGGGCCGAACCGAGAGTGATTTCGACCAACCACCGGCGGTTCCTCCACCGGGCCGGACCACCGTAGACTTTCCCGGTCCGGGAAAACACACCCGCGCGCACGGTCGCGACGGATAGACCGGCGGCGAACGGGTGATTTTCAGGCGGTAGCCGATGCCCCACCCCCTGTTCCACGTGAAAGTCTGCGGCGTGACGTCGGCCGACGACGCGCGGCTGGTAGCGGCCGCCGGGGCCGACGCGGTGGGCTTCAACTTCATTGCGGGTTCGCCGCGACACGTCGCCGCGGAGGTCGCCCGTGAGGCCGTCGCCACCCTCCCGGACGGGGTCCTGGCGGTGGGGGTGTTTGCCGCCGCCACGTCCCGTGAGATGCTCGCTGTCGCCGGGCTCGTGGGCCTTGACGCCATCCAGTTGCACGGTCATCTCAGTGACGACGACTCGGCCCACGACCCGCCGAAACGCTGTCGTGAACTCGCAGGGCTGCCAGTGATCCGTGCCGTCCGCATGGATGGGGACGGCCTGGCGGCAGCCCGGCGCTGGCTGGCGGCCGCAACCGCCGCCGGACGGTCGCCCCAGATGCTGATCGTCGACGCGGCCGTTTCGGGGACGGTGCCGACGGGGCAGCTCGGCGGCACCGGGCACGTGGTCGACTGGGCCGCTCTGCGGCGCGAGCCGGCATTCGAGTTTCCGATCGCGCTGGCGGGCGGGCTCACCGCCGACAACGTGGCTGCCGCCATCCGAGCCACCGGCCTCCGGGCCGTCGACACGGCCAGCGGCGTCGAATTGTCACCCGGTCGAAAGGATCCCGACCGCGTGCGGGCCTTCGTAGCGGCCGCCCGGGAAGCCCTCGGCCTGCCGGTGAATCGCCCTGTGCGAAGCGGTTGACTCGGCTAAGATGGCGGCGGTTCGATCTGCCTGCTGCCGGAGCAAGGCGACCGCACGTCGCCGCCCGACCGCGCATACCCCCCCTCCTGGAGGTCCTCTCGTGTCGCACGTCGAAACTCGCCTTCCGTACAAGGTCGCCAATCTCGCACTCGCCGACTGGGGTCGCAAGGAGATTCAGCTCGCCGAGAACGAGATGCCGGGATTGATGGCGTTGCGAGACAAGCACGGCCGTTCCCAGCCGCTGGCGGGCGCGAGGATCGCCGGCTGCCTCCACATGACGATCCAGACGGCCGTCTTGATCGAGACGCTGCAGGCGCTTGGCGCCCAGGTCACTTGGAGCAGTTGCAACATCTTCTCCACCCAGGATCACGCAGCCGCCGCCATCGCGAAGGCGGGCGTGCCCGTCTATGCCTGGAAGGGCATGACCAACGAGGAGTTCGACTGGTGCATCGAACAGACACTCTTTTTCCCGGATGGCGAGCCGCTCAACATGATCCTCGACGACGGCGGCGATCTGACCGCCATGGTGCACCAGAAGTATCCGGAACTGCTCGGGGGCATCCGCGGCCTGTCCGAGGAGACGACCACCGGCGTGCACCGCCTCTACCAGATGCACGAGGCTGGCGAACTCAAGCTCCCGGCGATCAACGTCAACGACTCCTGCACCAAGAGCAAGTTTGACAACCTCTACGGCTGCCGCGAGAGCCTGGCCGACGGCATCAAGCGGGCCACCGACGTGATGGTGGCTGGCAAGGTGGTGGTGGTGGCGGGCTACGGCGACGTTGGCAAGGGCTGTGCCCACGCCATGAAGTCGCTCGGGGCCCGCGTGATCGTCACCGAAATCGACCCCATCAACGCCCTGCAGGCGGTGATGGAGGGATTCGAGGTGACCACCATGGAGGAAGCCGCCTCGCGGGGTCAGATCTTCGTGACGGCCACCGGCTGCCGAGATGTGATCCGCGGCGAGCACCTCGCCCAGATGCCCAGTGACGCCATCGTCTGCAACATCGGCCACTTCGACCTCGAAATCGACGTGGCCTGGCTGGAGAGCACCAAGGGCATCAAGAAGGTCGAAATCAAGCCGCAGGTCGACCGCTACACGCTGCCGTCGGGCCGGTCGGTGCTCGTGCTGGCCGAGGGCCGGCTCGTGAACCTCGGATGCGCCACGGGCCATCCCTCGTTCGTGATGAGCACGAGCTTTGCCAACCAGGTGCTGGCCCAGCTCGCCCTCTGGACGGAGCCCGACCGCTATGAGGTCGGCGTCCACCTGCTGCCCAAGAAACTCGATGAGGAGGTGGCCAGGCTGCACCTCGACAAGCTGGGGGTGAAGCTCACCAGGCTGACCCCGGAGCAGGCTGCCTACATCCACGTCCCGGTCGAGGGTCCCTACAAGCCCAACTACTACCGGTATTGAGCCGCGGCGGGCTCCTTTCGGCTTCGGCGGCGGCTTCTTGGTAGGGGCCCTCGCACGCCACTCCAGGTAATGCCACGACCGCCCCGTTTCCTGTGAAACGGGGCGTTTTCGTTGAGGTGGGCCGGCCCCAGGGGAGTCGCTGGCGGCTGCCGGGTTCCACGTGAAACCGGATGGGCTGAGGATGCTGGTGAGTCTGGGCGAACTTCGCGGTTTCACGTGGAACTGCCGCGGCGACCTTGCGCGGCAGGGCGGGTCTGGCGCGATCAGACCCATCTCGTGACGATCGTGCCCGGGGTGGCCGATACACCGGAAGGAACTGTTGTGCGGGCGTGATCGGACGGAAGGATTCTGCGCGTGGGAAGGATTCTCTGCGTGGCCAACCAGAAGGGCGGTGTCGGCAAGACGACCACTGCCTGCAACGTCGCAGCCGGCCTGGCCCACGCGGGGCTCCGCACGCTGCTGGTCGACCTCGACCCGCAGTGCAACGCCACCACCGGCTTCGGAGTCGTGCCGGCGGCGGTGCATCCGTTGGTCTCGGAGACGCCGCTCCACGACTCGATCGTGGCCACGTCGCTGCCCGACCTGTTCGTCCTGCCGGGCAGCCGCAGCGTCCGCGACGTGGAGCGGATCGCCCTGGCCGCCCGCCAGGGCTCGGCCGCGCTCGAAGGGCATCTGGCCCGCGGCCTGTCGGCCTGGGACTACTGCCTGATCGACTGCCCGCCCTCGGCCGGCGAGCTGACGCGGACGGCGCTTGCCGGCAGCACCGAGGTGCTGATGCCGATCCAGTGCGAATACTTCGCCCTCGAGGGCCTGTCGCAGATGATCGAGGTGATCCGCGACGTCATGCAGGAGCGGCCGGGCCGGCTCGCCTTCAGCGGGATCGTGCTGACGATGCACGACGCCTCCCTCGAACTGACCGCCGAGGTCGAATCGGAGGTTAGGGACTTCTTCGGCGAGATCGTCTTCGACACGGTCGTGCCGCGGGACGTGGCCGTGTCGGAGGCCCCCAGCCACGCCCAAAGCGTCTTGGATTACGCACCGCGCTCACGGGGAGCGCGGGCCTATACGGAACTCGTGATGGAGGTACGCGACTGTGAATAAGGAACGACGGCTGGGACGCGGACTGGAAGCCCTGCTCGGTCGGGCCGGTATCGACCCGGCCGCGACCGCGCCGCGCACCGAAGGCTCGGCGGCCATGGCCAGCCAGCCCTCTGCGGGCAGCCTGGGTTCCGGGGCCGCGCGGCTGATCCTCCATGCCGCCGAGGAGGTGGAGGAGGTGGCCGCCGCGCTGCCGGCCAACGACCTCGCCGTCGCGTCGGTCGATCCGAATCCTTGGCAGCCGCGGAGCGTGCTCGGCGACGCCGACCTGGCCGGACTGGCCGACAGCATCCGCGAGCACGGGCTCGTGCAGCCGATCGTCGTCCGGCAACAGGGCGACCGCTACCAGCTGATCGCGGGTCAACGCCGGCTGGCCGCCGCCCGCCGGCTCGGCTGGACCTTGATTCCCGCCCGCGTGCTGGAGGTCGAGGATCGGCAGATGGCGGAGATCGCGATCGTCGAGAACCTGCAGCGGCGCGACCTCGATGCCCTGGAGAAGGCGGCCAGCTTCAAGCAGTATCTCGCGACCTGGGGCTGCACCCAGGAGGAACTCGCCAAGCGGCTCTCGATCGACCGCTCGCACGTGGCCAACCTGATCCGGCTGCTCGAACTCCCCGGCGCAGTCCAGCAGCGACTCCGCGACGACCGGCTCTCGATGGGACATGCCCGCGCGCTGCTGCCGCTCGGTGACGAGAGGGAGCAGGTGCGGCTCGCCGACCGCGTGGCGGCCGAAGGGCTGTCGGTGCGGGCCGTCGAGGCGGAGGTGCAGGAGATCCTGCGGCGCGACCAAGTCGAAGGCGAGGCCAGCGACGATGTTTCCCCCGAAGGAGGGGATGGCCGTCGCAAGCCGGGCCGGCCCGCCACGCGTCGCTCGACCCAGGTGGCGGCGGTCGAGACGCAGCTCCGCCGAGCTCTCGGCGTGAAGGTGGTCGTGCATGCCAATGGCAAGGGTGCGGGCCGGATCGTGATCCCGTTCGCGAACCTCGACGAGTTCCAGCGGTTGCTCGCCGAGGTCTGCGACTGACGGCCACGTGGCCCGCGCAGTTCGGTCCCGGCCGCACGTCGGCGGCGACGGCCGGGAAATCGGGCCGAGTGCCCTTTCGCCCGCCTTCGGCCTACAATCGCGATCCTCGGGGCGTAGCGCAGTCTGGCTAGCGCGCCTGGTTTGGGACCAGGAGGTCGAGAGTTCGAATCTCTCCGCCCCGATTCTGCACCGCTCGCGCTGCACCGGAGCGGGCCGGTCGCCGCCCGCGGCAAGGGATCAGATGAGGCTCCCGCACTGGCTGCAACGCCTGCCGACGTGGCCGCGGCCGCTACCCGGCGGCGTCAGGTTCGCGGTCGTGACCGCCGACCCACGCGGCTGGCGATGGGCGGCCCGCGGCCGCGTCCACTGCGTCGCCGACGCGGCGAGCGTCCAGGCCGACTACTTCGTCTTCCACGCGCCCGGCACGACGCCGCGATCCGACTGCCTGCACGCCCTCGCCGCGGCGATCGACCGCCACCCCGATGCGGTCTTCCTGTTCGGGGACGTCATCGGTCGTGACGGGACGGTCTGGCACAAGCCCGGCTGGTCGCCGGCCCTGCTGCTCGCACAGCCCTACGCGGCCGACCTGTTCGCCGTGCACCGCGACACGCTCGCCGGCCTCGAGCCGACCGGCGCCCCCGACGCCCTGGCGGCCTACGACCTGGCACTGCGGGCGACGACTCGCGGGGGCCGCGTGGTGCACATCCCGCAGATCCTGGCCACGACCCCCTCGTCCGCCCGGCTCCAGCCCGGCCATGCCGACGCCTCCGCCCGAACCGCCGCCGCGCTGGGGCTGCTCGCCACCGTGACCCCGCATCCCGACGCCCCGGTGCTCCGTGTCGCGGTGCGGCCGCGGACACGGGCGGCGATCACGGTGATTGTGCCCACGCGGGACCGCCTCGACCTGCTTGGCCCTTGCATCGACGACGTCCTGGGCCGGCGTGGCGGCCATGATGTCCGCGTTCTGATTATCGACAACGGAAGCGTCGATCCCGCCACGCTGGCGGCCTTCGCCCGCTGGCGGGAGACCGGCGTGGTCGACGTGCTCCGTGACGAGCGGCCCTTCGACTACGCGGCCCTGATGAACGCGGCCGTCGCCTCGGCTTCGACGCCGCTGGTGCTGCTGCTCAATAACGACACCCGCGTGCGGAACGCCGACTGGCTCGACCAGCTCGCGGGCTGGCTGGAGCTGCCCGACGTGGACGCGGTCGGCGCGAAGCTCTACCAGGGCGACGGCACCATCCAGCATGCCGGCGTGGTACTCGGCATCGGCGGCATCGCGGCCCACGGACACCGTGGCTTTGCGGCGGGCCATGCCGGCTATCACGGACTCCTCCATTCCGTCCGCGATGTCAGCGCCGTGACGGCCGCCTGCCTGCTGACCCGCCGCGACGCCTGGCTGCGGGTGGGCGGCATGAAGCCCTCGCTCGGCATCGCCTACAACGACGTCGATTACTGCCTGGAGCTGAGGTCACGCGGAAGCCGCATCGTCTGGACGCCGCTGGCCGAACTGGATCACCTGGAGGGGGCGAGCCGGGGTCACGACCACTCGGCTGATGAACGCCTCGAGCGGGAGACCCGCTTCCTGCGGGGACGCTGGGGTGCGGCCCTGACCGCCGACCCCTTTTACAACCCCAACCTCTCGCTGTCGCACGTCGATTACCGACCCCGCTAAGCCCGCGATTCACCGGCCACCGGCGCGGAACTCGAGCTCGACGAGCCGACCGCGGCGCTCCACCTCGACGCGGCATTCATCGCCCGCCGCGGTCAACAACGCCACCATGCCCGTCTGATCGCCGAACGTGTGGCCGTCGACGGCCACCAGCCGGTCGCCGGCCCGCAGCCCGCCGACCTGTGCCGGCGACCCGTGGGCCACGTTGACGACCAGCGGCGCCGCCGGCTCGCCGGGATCCGGCCGCGTGACGATGCCCCACCGGCCCCGCGAACTGCCACCCGGCGGCCGGGTCTCGAGGCGGCGTTTCGTGGCATTGGATTCCGCCAGCGCGGCGGCGCGGAACACCGGGCGCTGCGGGGCGTCGGCCATGCCCACGGCCAGGGCGAGCGTCAGGCGGACGACCGGGGCGATCCCGACGAAGTTTACGAGATTCACGTCGTCACTCGGGCGATGGTACTGATCGTGGAGCCCGGTGTGCAGCATCATGGTGGGAATGCGACCCATGATGAAGGGGTGGTGATCGGAATCCTCGAGCACATCCCAATCAAACGAGAGATCCAGGCTGGCACCAGTGCCGGGGGCGTTGTTGGCGGCCACGATCGCGGACCGTAGCTCTACGCCGGTGCGAGCGCCGTAGACGATCAGCCGCTCGTTCCGCAGCCGTCCGATCATGTCGAGATTCAGGCAGAAGGCGATTGGCCGGCCCGCGACGGCGGCCGGCCGGACCCTCACGAAGTGACGCGACCCGAGCAACCCCTGTTCCTCGCCGTCCCAGAAGGCGACGAGGATCGTGCGACGCGGACGCTCGCCGAGCAGCACGAGTGACTCCATCACCTCGATCACTCCGGCCACACCGGAGGCGTTGTCGTCGGCGCCGTTGTGGACGAATCCGAAAGGCCCGAAGCTGTTGCCGGCCTTGCCGTATCCGACGTGGTCGTAGTGCGCTCCCACGATTACGATCTCGCGTGCCAACTCGGGATCGCTGCCCGGCAGCATCGCCAGGATGTTACGGTGACCCGCTCCGAACGACTGGAGGTACGACCCGCCGTCGCCGGCTGGTTCGAAACCCAGGGTCTCGATCTGCTCAATGATGTACGCGGCGGCCGCCCGGCCGCCCCGGCTGCCTCCTTCGCGGCCCTCGAACGCATCGTCGGCGAGGGCGGCGACGTGCCGGGCGGCGTCGTTGGGCGAGATGCTGTTCACCGCCGCGGCGAGCAACTCGGTGGCGCGGCTCTCAACCTCGGTCGCGGTGGCGGCCGACATCGCCCAGGCGATGAGCAGTCGTCGGAGTGGCCGCGGCGGGAAGCGGCTGGTGCTGCGGGCCATGCCGTGACCGACCTCCTTGCGGGACGGGGGCTCGCCGTCCAGAATAATGGATTGGGAGCGCTGGCCGACATGGCACATTCCCGTCGGCGGCCCGCCGGGCGAGTCGAGCATCAGGAGAGGTGGCAGAGTGGTCGAATGCGCGTCTTTGCTAAAGACGTGTCCGGTCAAAAGCTGGACCGCGGGTTCGAATCCCGCCCTCTCCGTTGGTTGGTAATCGTCGAATCGAACGGGCCTTGTTTCCAAGGCTCTTTGAACAGCGTGTCATGTTTGACCTCCGTGACTGTGCTGAAACTGTGCTGATGCCCTTCCGCCCCCGGCCGGGCTTGGCGGCACGCCCGGCGGCCTGGCGGCGCTCGGCCAGCTGCCGCATGGTCACCTGGGCCTGCTCGTCCGCGATGTGGACGTAGATTTTGAGCGCCTCCTCGTCGATGTGGCCGACCCAGCGGCGGAGCGTGAAGAAGTCCACACCGGCAAGGACGGCGATCGTGCAGAAGGAATGCCGAAACTTGTGGTTCGTGCCCTCGAGGCCGAGCTTCGCCAGCACGGTCTTGAGGTAGGCAAGGATGTGGCGGTCGTTGGCCGGCAGGTTGGCCTTCGCGGCGGTGCCGTCCATCCGGTCGATCACCCAGCGGCGGCGGCGGGGTAGGTCCCGGAGCATGGCAACGGCCCGGGGCGAGAGCGGCACGGCCCGCTGCTCGCCGTTCTTGGGCCGCCAGGGCCGGGCACCGGGCACGACCTCCTTCGGCCGGATATGGGCGACGGGCGTCGGCCCAGTTAGCGTCAGGTCGTCGTGCGTCAGGTGGACGACCTCGCCAATCCGCATGCCGGTCTCGGCCATCAGGACGAAAGCGGCCTTATAGGGCCCTCTGGCGGCCTCCACGATCGCGTCGAGCTGCTCCTGCCGCCAGTAGTCGCGGGGGCCTGGCTTCGGCTTCACGAGCTTCGTGCCAGCGACCGGGCTGGCGGCGAGCATCCGGCGGGAAACGACGAAGGTGAGCCATTGCCTGACCACCGTCAGCTCGGTGTAGATCGTCTTGGCGGCCATGCCGTCGCGCCGCCGCCGGATGGCAAACTCATCGACTGTCTGCGTCGTGATCGCGTGCATGAGCCGCACGCCGGCATCGCGGCCGTGAGCGGCGAATCGGGTGAGAACGTCGCGGTACTTGACCATGGTCTTCGGGGCCCGGTCATTGGAGTCCTGCCAGTCGACGTAGGCCTGCACGGCGGCGGCAATGTCGAACGTGCCGGCCTGCCGCGGCACCGCCCCCGACAGTTCGGCCTCAATCGCCCGGGCCTTCTGCCGCGCCACTTCGTGGTTGCGGGTGCGGAGGCTCGTGCGCTTTTGCTTCGGGCCTTCCTGATGGTTTGCGTACCAGACGCGACCCTTCACGAAGATCGAACCGCGTTCGCCGATCCGCTCATATCCACCGCCGGCACGCTCGCCGTGTTGAGAGTGATTACGCGCCACGTTGCCCCTCCCCCTCGAAGAACCACCGGATGAGGCGGTCTCGATAGAAGCGGAGCACGCGGCCGTAGCGACGTGACCTGCCCCCCTTAAACGTCGCCACTTTCAGAGCGAGAATCTCTGGGTGGTGCAACCCAAGGGAGGGCAACAGATGCCACGAGGAAAGAAGCATAC
>VGYP01000027.1 GCA_016872955.1 Planctomycetota bacterium | reverse complement strand
CGTGACGAGATCCATGGGGCACCTCCGCGTGACGCTGGAAGCGGTCACGAACGTTCGTGCGATGCCCCTGACGCGCCGCACACCTGAGGACCACGCCCGGGTGGCACAGGTCACCAGCACTCGGTCAAAAATCGTTTTTCAGCCGAACGGCAGGGTGCCGGCCCGCCGTGAGCCGTCAACCGAGCCGGCTGCCGGGCCGCAACGGGCTGCCGCGCAGGAAATCGCCCGCGGTCATCGCCCGCCGCCCCTCGGGCACAAGCCGGGTGATCGCCAGCGCCGTCCCAGCGCCGCAGGCCACCACGATGCGGCCTGCGTCGTTGTCCGGCTCCGTCGCGAGCACCGTGCCCGGCTCCATGGCGCGCGCTGGACACTCCACGCCGCTGGCGACCTCGGCTGCCGCGATCACCAGCCGCTGTCGCGATCCGTCGTTCCTGACGAAGCTCGTCGACGCTCGGGGCCACGGCTCGAGCGCCCGCCACAGTCGGTCCAGGGTCGTCGCGGGTCGCGTCCAAACGACGATGCCGTCGGCCTTGCTGAGCCGCGGCGCCCGCGTCGCCCGGGCCTCGTCCTGCGCGAGGCCGATGTCGCGCGGATCGTGACCCGCGGCCACCGTCGCCGCCAACCGCTCGATGGCATCGAGGACCGCGCCGGCCCCGATTTCGGCCAGCCGCGTTTCGAGTTCCGACGCCGTCTCGCGCGCCCCGATCGGCACCTCGCGGGCCGTGATCACGCGGCCCCCATCCAGGGCCGGTGTCATCGCGATCACGCTCACGCCGCTGGTCGCGTCACCCGCCAGGATCGCATGCTGGATCGGCGCAGCACCGCGATGACGCGGCAGGAGCGAACCGTGCAGATTGACGCCGCCGAGCGGCGGCAGGGCGAGCAGCTCGGCCGACAGCAGTTGCCCGTAATCGCAGACCACGAGCAGATCGGCAGCGAGGCCGCGGATGGCGGCGACGCTCTCCGGCGCATTGGCCTTCTCCGGGGCCAGCACGGTCAGGCCCGCCGCCAGCGCCGCCTCCCGCACGGGGTTGGGCGGCGGCCGCCGGCCGGGGGCCGTGCGGTCGGGCCGCGTGATCACCGCGACGACCTGATGCTGCGACGCGACGAGCGCCCGCAGCATCGGCACGGCGAACGGGCCGGAGCCCATCACGACCAGTCGCAGCGGCCTCACTCCCGGCATCGCGCCGCTTCCAGCCGGTCGAGCGCGGCGATCAGTTCCGCCTGCGGCGGCAGTTCGCCGCGGGACTGCCTGCCGGCGAACACCCTGGCAAACTCGTCGAGCTGGTCGCGGACCTCGAGCGCCGCCGCCTCCGGCAGCCGGTCGGTGAACAGCCGCCCCTCGAGATGGTCGAACTCATGCTGCACGACCCGCGCCAAGAGCCCGTCGAGGTCGAGGGCGATCGGCTCGCCCTCGAGTGACCACGCCTCGACCATGACCCGCTCCGGCCGCCGGACGTCCATCCGCACGCCCGGCAGGCTCAGACAGCCCTCCTCCTGCACGGCCGTGCCCCGTGGTCGGCTGAGGACGGGATTGATGAAGACGTGCTCCTCCCCCTCGCCCCGGCGGCCGGCGCAGTTGACCACGAACATGCGATAGGGCAGCGCCACCTGGTTCGCGGCCAGGCCGATGCCCTGGGCGTCGTACATGATGTCGAACATCCGCTCCACGGCGTCGCTGACGGCGTCGTCGAGCCGCACGAGCGGCTTGGCGGGTCGCCGCAGCGCCGGATGGGGAAACTCAACGAGCGTGAGCGGACCGATGGCGGCGGGATCAGCGGCGGCGGGGAGATCGGACATCAGTGACCCTGGGCCGCGACCGTGCCCCGGCCGCGATTTCCCTATCATACCGGCGGAGTCCGGTCCGACGCACTACGATGCAGCGATCATGCCTCCAGCGCACGACCGAACGAACTGGACCGACCCGATCCTGCTCGTGGCGACCTGTGGCTGGGTCGGTCGAGTTCCTGTCGCTCCCGGCACGTTCGGCTCGCTCTTCGGGCTGCCGCTGGCGCTCGCGACCGGGGTGGCCGCGACCCGGATCGCGACCTCGCTCGGCGGCGGCCAGCCGCTCACGCTCGCGGCCGAGGCGGCGATGGTGGCGGGGTGCATGCTGCTCTGCGTCCCGCTGTGCACCGCGGCGGCCCGGAAACTGGGCGGCCACGATCCCGGCCCCGTCGTGATCGACGAGGCGATCGCCCTGCCGATAGTGCTGCTGCCGGTTCCGCCCCCCGCCCGCGGGCCGCTGACGCTGGTGGTCGCGTTCGTGCTGTTTCGCCTGTTCGACATCCTCAAACCCCCTCCCGTGCGACAGTTCGAGCGACTGCCGGCTGGCCTCGGCATCATCGCCGACGATCAGGCCGCCGCCTGCCTGGCCGCCGCCTGCCTGGCCGCCGCCCGTTGGCAGGGCTGGCTGTGAACGACCACGCTGGAGTCCGCCCGGGGGCGGCGTTCGCATGCGGATCCTGCTCATCGATCACGGCTGCTGCGATCACCCGCACACGCGGATCCACCGACTGGGCGACGGGCTCCGAGCTGCCGGCTGCCGGGTAGCCGTCTGCGGGCCCTCGCGGCTGCACGGGCTCGACGAACAGCCCCCGGGCATGCACGGCATCCATCTCCACGACGTGGCGGCCGCCTCGCGAAAGTTCCTGGCTGCGATCCAGGAGGGATCGGCGGAGGCGTTTCTCGCCGCCGCGGCCGAGGTGCCGTCACGGGTCCTGGGCTTGGCGCGGGAGACGGCGCGGCAGGTGATCGCCGAGGCGGCCGACGCGCTCTATCCCGATGCCATCTTCGTGCTGCACGCCGGCATCCTGACCGACCTCGCCGTCGAGACCGGGGCGCCGGTCGTGGTGCACGTCGCCGCCGCCGATCTGCGGGCGGCCACGGCGCGGCCGTCGCTCCGCCGGCTCGTGGCCGCGGTGCTCGGCTCGAGCGACGGCATCGTCGCCAGCGACCCGGCGACGCACACGGTGCTTCGCGAACACTGGCTGCGGGACGACGCCGACGAGTGCGGCCGGTGCACGACCTGGCCGGCCGAGGTCTCCGACGCTGCCGAGCGGATCGCCACTGCCTGCGGAGCGGCCCTCGGCCGCCGGCGGGGCGAGTGACCACGCTCGCAACGTTGCAGCGTATCATCGGATCTTCGCCTTTCTCCGGAGTCTCGCGCATGACAGCATCCCGCCGGCCGACCGCCGCCCCGTCGACCACGACCGCCCCCGCGCCGGATCTGCGGCGTGCCCGTCGCACCGTGCTCGACCTGCTCGCCATCCCGGGCGTATCCGGCGAGGAGCAGGCGGTCACCGCCTACGTCCAGCAGACGCTGCGGGCGGCCGGCTGTCCCGCGACGGCGATCCGCTCCGACCGGGCCCACGAAAAGACACCGCTGCGCGGCACCTGCGGCAACCTGATCGTGACGCTGCCGGGCACGATCAAGGGGCCGCGGCGGCTGTTGATGGCGCACATGGACACGGTGCCGGTCTGCCGCGGCGCGAAGCCCGTGGTCCGGGGTCGTTATGTGGCCAGCGCCGACCCGACCACCGGCCTCGGCGGTGACGACCGGGCCGGCGTCGGCGTCGTGCTGACGACGGCGGTCGAAATCCTTCGCCGCAAGCTCCCCCACCCGCCACTCACCCTGCTGTTCGCGATCCAGGAGGAGGTCGGGCTGCATGGCGCGCGGTTCGTGAAGGCGGCCGATCTCGGCCGGCCCCGCTTGGCCTTCAACTTCGACGGCGGGGCGGTGGAGAAGTTGACGATCGGTGCCACCGGGGGCGAACGACTCGACATCGTGATCGAGGGGATTGCCAGCCATGCCGGGGTGGCCCCGGAAAAGGGCGTGTCGGCGATCGCCATCGCGTCGCTCGCGATCGCCGCACTGGTCGAGGGTGGCTGGCACGGCCTGGTCGAAAAGGGGGGCAAGCGGGGTACGAGCAACGTGGGCGTGATCCAGGCCGGCGATGCGACCAACGTGGTCGCGGAGCGGGCGGTGCTGCGAGCCGAGGCACGCGGCCACGACCCAGCGCTGCGCCGCCGGATCGTCAAGGAGATCGAGAAGGCATTCCAGGCGGCGGCCAAGCGGGTCCGCTCCAGCGACGGCCGGAGCGGCACGGTCACGATCACGGGCCGGCTCGACTACGAGGCCTTCCGTCTGGCCGAGGACGAGCCCTGCGTGCGCGCGGCCCGCGACGCAGTGCGGGCGATCGGCCTCGAGCCTCGCCCCGACGTCTCCAACGGCGGCCTGGACGCCAACTGGATGGCCGCCCACGGCATCCCGACGGTCACCCTGGGCTGCGGCCAGATGAACATCCACACCACCGCCGAGCAGCTCGACCTCACCGCCTACGAGAACGCCTGCCGGGCCGCCCTGCTGTTGGCCACCGCGGCGACCGAGCAGACCGCGGCATCCGTCTGACCAGAGGCCGCCGCCGGCCTCAGCGGAGCGGGACGCTTCCCGTTTTTCCCGCGCGGCGCTACATTGCGCGGTCATGAAGCAGTCCACGTCCCCGTCGCCGCCGGCCCTGGGCAGGGTGCACCAGGGCGACTGCGTGGAGGTGCTTGCCCGCGTGCCGACGGGCAGCGTGCATCTCGCCTTCGCTGACCCACCCTTCAACATCGGCTATGACTACGACACCTACGACGACCGGCGCACCACCGACGACTATCTCGATTGGTCGCGTCGCTGGCTCGCTGAGATCGTCCGTGTCCTCCGCCCCGACGGCACCTTCTGGCTGGCGATCGGAGACGAGTACGCCGCCGAACTCAAGGTGTCGGTGACGCGGGAACTGGGCCTGACCTGCCGTAGCTGGGTGGTCTGGTATTACACGTTCGGCGTCAACTGCCGGCAGAAGTTCAGCCGATCGCACGCCCACCTGTTCCACTTCGTCCGCGACCCGAAGCAGTTCACGTTCAACGTCGACGCCATCCGCGTGCCCAGCGCGCGGGAACTAGTCTACGCCGACAAGCGGGCGAACTCGGCCGGCCGCCTCCCAGACGACACCTGGATTCTCCGGCCCCAGGATCTGGCGGAAGGCTTCAAGGCCGATGGCGACACGTGGTACTTTCCGCGGGTCTGCGGCACCTTCAAGGAGCGGTCGGGCTGGCACGGCTGCCAGATGCCCGAGCAGCTGCTGGGCCGGATCATCCGCGCCTCCAGCCACGAGGGCGACACCGTGCTCGATCCCTTCGCCGGCAGTGGCACCACGCTGGCCGTCGCGAAGAAGCTCCGCCGCCGGTTCCTGGGCTGCGAACTCTCCGCCGCCTACGCGGCCAGAATCCGCGACAGGCTGTCCGCCATCCGAGCCGGGCAGCGGCTCGACGGCGCCCCCGAGCCCCTCAAGAGCGTGCCTGCCACGGCCAAGGGCCGCCGGCTCCACTGAGCCTCCCGTCCGGACCGCCGCCGAGTCGTGATGGCGGTGCTGTCAACGCCGTCGCCTGGTCCGGCGTGGGCGGCCGCGGGCAGCGGCGGGCGAGACGCGGGCAGCCTTGCCCGCCTGCGGCGGTTGGTGTTGAATCCGCGGAACGATCCCGAGCCCACAGCCCAGGAGTTCCGCAATGAAGTACGGCCTCAACCTTCTTCTCTGGACCGATCGCATGCACGATGGCCTCGTGCCGGTCGTGGAGAAAATCAAGGCGCTGGGCTACGACGGCATCGAGATGCCGATCTTCGAACTCAACGAGCCCCTGCATGCCCAGTGGGGCAAGCGGCTCGACGAACTGGGGCTCGAACGGACCGCCGTCACCGTCCGCAACGCGGGCGACAACCCGATCAGCCCGTCGGCCGCGGTCCGCGCGGCGGCAGTCGACGCCATGCGGAAGACGATCGACTGTTGTCACGCCGCCGGCGTGAAGACCCTCTGCGGCCCGACGCACTCCGCGATCGGCGAGTTCACCGGCACCGGCCCCACCGACGACGAGTTCCAGTGGGGCGTGGAGACGATGCGGAAGGTGGCCGAGCACGCCACGACCGCGGGCGTGACGATCGCCACCGAGTACCTCAACCGCTTCGAGAACTACTTCCTGACGAGCGTCGCCCAGACCGTGGCCTTCGTGAAGGCGGTCGACCACCCGCACCTGCGGATGATGTACGACACCTTCCACGCCAACATCGAGGAGAAGTCGATCCCCGACGCGATCCGGGCCGCTGCCCCCTGGACCGTGCTAGTGCACATCTCCGAGAACGATCGCAGCATTCCCGGCACGGGCCACGTGCATTGGGACGAGACCTTCGACACGCTGCACGAGGTGGGCTACGACGGCTGGATGGTGGTCGAGGCCTTCGGCCTGGCCCTGCCCAACATCGCAGCCGCCACCAAGATCTGGCGGAAGATGTTCCCGTCGGAGGATCAACTGGCGACCGACTCGCTGGCCTTCATGAAGCGGTCGGTGGCCCGGCGTCGCGGCTAGGAGCCGGGGGCACCCATGGCCCGCAAACAGCCCGCTCGTCGGGATCCGCCGGCCGGCTTCGAGGCCCCGCCCAACGACGGTGGCCTCTCCATCGACCGGCTCGCGCAGGCCTTCGCGGCAATGATGGGCCAGCCCGACCCGGCGACGACCCCGGCGGCCGGTCGCGTCGTGGAGATCGACGCGTCGCCCGACCTCGATGACGACGATGCCGAGGATCGCTGCCGGGTCGGTCCGCTCTCGATCCTCGAGGCGTTGTTGTTCGTGGGCCTGCCGGGCGGGAAACCTCTCAGCAGCGGCGTTGTGGCCGGCCTCATGCGGGGCGTGCGGCCCCAGGAGATCGACGACCTGGCTGCCGAGCTGGAGCGTCGGTACCGGTCCAACAACTGCCCCTACGAGGTCGTGTCTCGGGGCGATGGCTGGGTGTTGCGGTTGCGGCCCGAGTTCGCGCGGTTCGGCTCGGTGCTCGAGCAGCGGACGCGGATGGTGCGACTCGACGCCGAGTCGCTCGACGTGCTGGCGCTGGTCGGCTGGAACCAGCCCGTGCCCAGGGATCGCCTGGTGGAGTTGGGTTGTGATGCCAGGCCCGCCACGCTGCGGGCCCTCGTCCGCCGGGGCCTGCTGGCCGTGGCACCGCAGGCGGACGGCAGCCCGGCCTATGTCACGACGGCGAAGTTTCTGGAGGTGTTCAAGCTCGAGACCCTGGCCGACCTTCCCTCCCCCAGCGATCCACCGGCCTGACCGCCGCGGGGCCGGGGCGGGTCCACCCCAAGGCCGGTTGCGTCAGCCTCCTTCCCGCACGGCGGCGAGCGCCTCTTCCTTCGTGGTGAGCCGGCCGTCGAGTTGGAGCGTGCGGATGCGCACGAGCACCTCGCCGATCGCCGGTCCGGCCGGCATCCCGGCCGCCAACAGGTCGTCGCCGGTGAGGATCGGGGTGGGGTCGATCTCGTGACGCGGCCGCTCCACCTGACGTGTGAACCAGGCGGCGGCCTCGGCGTCGCCTCGTCCGCAGGCGGCCCGCGCCCGCAGCAGGTCCGCCAGGAGCGGACCGCGGGTGTCGGCCGCCCAGGGCTGCACGGTGGACCAGGGTCGGCGTTCGAGATCGGCCGCCTCCCCGAGTGACTCGAGCCCCGCGTGCAGCCAGCGTGCGGCCTTGGCCTCGAACGTCGAGAGCCGCAGCCGTGTTGCGATCGCCGCCAGCGACCGCTCCTGGCCCGGCATCACCAGCAGCGCCAGAGCCTGGGGCAGCGACGGCTCGTCGATCGCGGCCACGATCGATGCCAGTTCGCGCCACGTCCGCCGGCCGGCCTCGTCGGCGGGCGCCACTTCCGGAAGCACCTCCCGCGCCAGCCCCGTCTCCTCGAGCAGTTCCAGCGCCAGCCGCCGGCCACCGCCGGACGTCATGCCCCGCAACTCGGCGGCGATCCGCTCCGGGCTGACCGCCACGACGAGATGGGCCATCCGCTCGATGGCCAGCCGCGTGTCGCGCTCGATCGCGAACCCGAACGTGGCCGCGAACCGGACGGCCCGCAGCATCCGCAGATGGTCCTCGCCGAACCTCATCGCCGGTGGGCCGATCGCCCGCACGATGCCGGCGGCGAGATCCTCGCGGCCGCCCACGAAGTCGTGCACCGCGCCGGTCAGCGGGTCGAGGAACAAGCCGTTGATGGTGAAGTCGCGGCGGCGGGCGTCTTCCCGGGCCGAGCAGAAGATCACCTCGGTCGGATGCCGGCCATCGGTGTAGCCGACGTCCGCGCGAAAGGTGGCCACCTCGACCTGGCCGGCCGACTTCGGACCGAGCACCGTGATCACGCCGAAGGCCGCGCCGATGGCCAGCGTCCGCCGCCTGCCAAAGAGATTCCTGACGATTTCGGGGGGGGCGTCCGTGGCGACGTCATAGTCGGCCGGCGTCCGGCCGAGGAGTTCGTCGCGGACGCACCCTCCGGCCCAATAGGCCTCATGGCCGGCCGACCGCAGCCGGGACACGACCGAGGCCGCAAAATCCCGCGAGGCCGCAGGGTCGACGATGTGAGGTTGGAGAGGTTGAGGCATCGATTGACCGACGGAAGGGATACAGGCTACTCTTCCGATAGCGGGGAAGGTTCAGTCGGGCACATTTTCATCCTGTTCGCCTGGCTCGAAGATTTCCCGAGGATTTCATCGTTTCATTTTTTCTTCATCACGTGCCCGCGAGGGCGGAGGTTTTCCATGTCCACGTTCCGTCACAACACGACCCGGCGAGGGTTCACCCTCGTCGAACTCCTGGTGGTGATCGCGATCATCGCCACGCTGATCGGCCTGCTTCTGCCGGCCGTCCAATCGGCTCGCGAAGCTGCACGCCGCACCGGCTGCAGCTTCAACATCCGCGGCCTGACGCAGGGCATCATGGTGTACGAGTCGACCAAGCGACGACTCCCTGCGGCGACCGACCGTAACGAGTTGACGAGCCGGACCGGCCAGTGGTCGGCCGCCAACACGGCATCCGGCTACAGTTGGATTTTTCACATTCTTCCCTACATGGAGGAGGGGGCGTTCTACAACAACGTCTCCGGCAACACGTCGAAGTTCCAGTTCGGCCCTTTTAGCATCGGCACGGCGGCCAATGCCGGCGGTGCCTGGAGTGGCCAAAACTGGCGGGGCACCCACGCCGCGGCAGTGCAGATCTCCCAACTGCTCTGCCCGAGTTCCGGTGGCGGCAGTTCGGTCGAAACCACGACGACGGGCTCGACGGCAGGCCTCTCGTACTCGTCCGAGTACGAGACCTTCCAGCAGTCGATCGGGCAGCAGAACGTGGCCGTGACGAACTACAAGGCGATGGCCGGCACCCACATGGTCAACAATGCCCCCCAGGGTAACGGCGCCGTCCAGTTCGCCCCTGACATCTCGGTGCCCTCCGCACTGGCGGCCACGCCGTGGTTGGCCAGCCGTGCCGGCATCACAGCCGGGGCCGTGTCGGACGGCATGTCCAAGACGGTGATGGTGGCCGAGACGAAGGAACGCGGTTATTCGGCGTGGATCGACGGCACCAACTGCTGGGTGGTGGCCTACGACCCGAATGCCGGCGTGCCGTTCAACGTCAACGGCATCTGGGCCACAGCCGCCTCGGGCACGCCCGTCATCACCAGGTCGGCGATGACGGTTCAGCCGTCGCTCAACCCGCTCGTTCGTTACCTCCCTGCCAACCTGTTCGCGAGTCGGATGGCGGTGGGCATGGCCTTCGGGCCGGGCAGCGATCATCAGGGTGGTATCACGATGCACGCGTTCGGCGACACCCACGTCGCTCAGATCACGGCAGACGTCGACCCGACGGTCTACATGGCCATCTGCTCGCGAAATGGCCAGGAGTCGGCCACGCTGCAGGAGTGAGTGGCCGCTGACTGCGGTCCACGCGGTTCACGGGAGCCGCCGCCGGAAATCTCCGGCGGCGGCTCCTCGCTTTTCGTGGCCTGATCGCGGGAGTATCCTCAGCGGCCTTGCCGAGCCTCGGTCCACAGCCCCAGGAGCATCCTGCATGTCCGCAGCATCGCATCGAGCCGCCGTCTCCCGTCGGGACGTGATTCGCACCGCCGCCGGAGTGGCAGCGTTCACGGCGGCTGGGGGCGTCCACGGCCAGAATCCTTCCAGCGACACGATTCGCGTGGGCCTGATCGGGGCCGGCGGCAGGGGCACCGGGGCGCTCCAGCAGACGCTCGCCGTGCCGGGCTCGAACGTCAAACTGACCGCCATCGCCGACGCCTTCCAGTCCCGCGTCGACGCCGCGCTGAAGGCCGTCGAGAACATGAAGGACAAGGTCGATTGCCCCGAGGGTCGACGGTTCATCGGCCTCGACGCCGCCCGCAACGTGATCGACCTACCCGACGTGGACCTCGTGATCCTGGCCACGCCGCCCGGGTTCCGCCCCTTCCATTTCGACGCGGCCATCAAGGCCGGCAAGCACGTCTTCATGGAGAAGCCGGTCTGCGTCGACTCGTTCGGGGCCCGTCTCTGCCTGGAGGCCGCGAAACTGGCCGACGAGAAGAAGCGAAAGGTCGTGGTCGGACTGCAGCGCCGCTACGACAACCGGTACCGCGAGACGATCGCCCGGATCCGGGAGGGGGTGGCCGGCGACATCATCGGCGGCCAGGTCTACTGGAACGGCGGGGCGATCTGGTACCGCGACCGGCAGAAGGACCAGAACGAGATGCAGTTCCAGGTCAACAACTGGTATCACTTCAACTGGCTCTGCGGCGACCACATCTGCGAGCAGCACGTCCACAACATCGACGTCGCCAACTGGGTGCTCGGCGGCGACCCGGCCCAGGGCTATCACCCGGAGAACGCCTACGGCGTCGGCGGCCGCCAGGACCGCTCGAGGAACAGCGAGATTTATGACCACCATGCGGTCACCTTCTCGTATCGCAAGGGGGTGCGGATCGCCAGCCAGTGCCGGCAGGTGGGGGGCGGCGACGGTCGTGTCAACGAGGAGTTCCAGGGCACCAAGGGCTTCGTCCGGATCGGCCAGATCACGGACTACGACGGCAGGGAGCTCTGGAAGTTCGAGGGCCCCGCGCCGAACCCCTACCAGGTCGAGCACGACGAACTGCACGACGCCATTCGCAACGACAAGCCGCTCAACAACGCCTTCTCCGGAGTGGCGGCGAGTTTCGCATCGGTGCTCGGCCGACTGGCCACCTATTCGGGCAAGCAGTGGGACTACGACAAGGCGCTGGCGATGGACTACCGGCTGATGCCCGAGAATCCCACCTGGGAGTCGGCTCCGCCGGTCATGCCCAACGCCGAGGGCCAGTATCCTCTGCCGATGCCGGCGAGCTTCAAGGTCGTGGACGTCACCAAGCTCGGGCAGTCATGATCGTCGGGGTGCCACGGGAGACCAAGCGGGACGAGTACCGCGTCGGCCTGCTCCCGGTCGGCGCCGAGGAACTCGTGCGGGCGGGCCACCGCGTGTTGGTGGAACACGGGGCCGGCTCCGGCTCCGGCCTCGCCGACGATGCCTATGCCGCCTGCGGTGCGGAGATCGTCTCGTCGGCAGGGGACGTCTTCGGCCTCGCCGACCTGGTCGTCAAGGTCAAGGAGCCCCAGCCCCCGGAACTCGCCCTGATCCGCCCCCGCCAGGTGGTCTTCACCTATTTCCACTTCGCGGCGTCGCGGGATTTGACGGAGGGCTTCCTGGCCACGGGCGCGACGGCCGTGGCCTATGAAACGCTGCGGGACGACCAGGGCCGGCTGCCGCTGCTCATCCCGATGAGCGAGGTCGCCGGTCGGATGAGCATCCAGGAGGGGGCGAAATATCTGGAGAAGCCCCAGATGGGCCGCGGCATCCTGCTGGGCGGCGTGCCGGGCGTGGCCCCCGCCAACGTGCTCGTGCTCGGGGCTGGCACGGTCGGGGCCAACGCCGCCAAGGTGGCGGCCGGCTTCGGCGCGAACATCGCGCTACTCGACACGAGCCTCGAGCGGCTTCGCTACCTCGATGACGTGACGCCCCCGAACATCGACTGCCTCTATTCCGACCGCCATGCGATCCGCGAGCGTCTCGGCTGGGCCGACCTGGTGATCGGCAGCGTGTTGATTCCGGGCGCGCGGGCGCCCCACCTCGTGAGCCGCGAGGACCTGTCGCTCATGAAGCCGGGAGCCGTGATCATCGACGTGGCCATCGACCAGGGCGGCTGCATCGCGACCAGCCGCCCCACCACCCATGCCGACCCGACCTACATCGTCGACGACATCGTCCACTACTGCGTGACCAACATGCCGGGGGCCGTGGGCCGGACAAGCACCCATGCTCTCTGCAACGCCACGCTCCCCTTTGTGTTGCGCCTGGCCGCTGCGAGCGTGGCGACCGCGGCCCGTGCAAGCCGGCCGATCTGGTCGGCGGTCAACGTCTTCGAGGGACGGCTCGTGCAGCCCGCCGTGGCCGCGGCCTTCGGCCTCCCCTGCGAGCCATTCGAACCGTGACCCCTCCCGCCGTCCCTGTCTCGCTCCGCTGGTCCGACGAGGCGGGCGGCCGGCTCGAGATTCTCGATCAGACCCTCCTGCCCGGCCGCCTCGCATGGATCGGTTGCCGCGACGTCGACGCGGTCGTCGAGGCGATCCGCAGTCTCCGCGTCCGCGGTGCCCCCGCGATCGGCATCGCCGGCGGGTATGGCCTCGTGGTCGCCGCCGGGGAGGCAATTCGCGATCGGCTCGACCCGGACGCATCCCGGGCCCACGTCCTCGCGCAGGCCGCGCGACTGGCGGCCGCCCGACCCACGGCCGTCAACCTCCGCTGGGCCGTGGACCGTGGCGTGGCCGCGCTCGAGACGCTGTCGTCGACGGGGACCGCCGCCGACCTGCAGGCCACGCTGCTCGGCGAAGCCCGGGCGATCCACGACGAGGACCGGCGGTTGTGCGACGCGATCGGCCGCCACGGAGCCGCGATCCTGCCGGACGGCGACGTGCTCACCCATTGCAACACCGGGGCATTGGCCACCGGGGGCGCGGGCACGGCCCTGGCGGCGATCACCACCGCATGGGACCAGGGCCGTCGCTTCCGGGTCTACACCGACGAGACCAGGCCGCTGCTTCAGGGGGCCCGCCTGACCGCCTGGGAACTCGGCCAGCGTGGCATTCCGGTGACGGTGCTCGTCGACGCTGCCGCCGGTCATCTGCTCGCCAGCGGCCGAGTTGGAGCGGTGATCGTCGGGGCCGACCGCATCACCGCCTGCGGCGACACGGCGAACAAGATCGGCACCTATTCCCTGGCCGTCCTGGCCGCGGCGCATGCCGTGCCCTTCTTCGTCGCCGCGCCGTCGAGCACCTTCGACCTGTCGATCGAGTCCGGCACCGAGATTCCCATCGAGGAACGCGATGCTGCGGAGGTGCTCGCGCCGCTGGGCGTCCGGGCCGCGCCAGCCGGGGCGACCGCCTTCAACCCGGCCTTCGATGTCACGCCGGCCCGCCTGATCCGTGGCATCGTGACCGAGCGGGGCGTGATCGCGCCGGTGACCCGCGAGACGATCGTGCGGACGCTGTCCCCCGCCTGAACGGCCTGGGCCGGCCGCCGGCGTTCCCGCAGGCCTGATCCGGCTCCGATGCCATCCGCCGGCATAATCCATCGGCTGCTGCAGTTCTTCAGCCTGCGTGGCCGAGCAGCCAGGCCAGCAGGCCCTTCTGGAGGTGCAACCGGTTGGCTGCCTGCGGAATCACGATGCTCTGCGGTCCGTCGATCACGGCATCGGTGACTTCCTCCCCGCGGCGGGCCGGCAGACAGTGCATGAAGACCGCATCCGGGCAGCGGGCCATCAAAGCCTCGTCGACCTGGTAAGCGGCGAACACCTTCTGACGGGCCGCCCGCTCGGCCTCCTGGCCCATGCTCGCCCACACGTCGGTGTAGACGGCGGCGGCATCGGCCACCGCGGCGGCGGGGTCGTCGGTCTCGTCGATCTCGGCGTCGGGCAGAATCGCGGCGACGTGGCGGCGAAACGTGGTGTCGAAGTGGTAGCCTCGGGGCGCGGCCAACACGAACCTTATCCCGAGCAGTCCGCACAGCACCGCAAGCGACCGGGCGACATTGTTGCCGTCGCCCACGAAGGCGAGCGTCAAGCCGTGGAGACGACCGACCTCCTGCCGCAACGTGTAGAGGTCGGCCAAGGCCTGGCACGGATGGGCGAGGTCGGAGAGCCCGTTGATCACCGGCACGCCCGCCACCTCGGCCAGCCGCTCGATCGTGTCGTGTGAGCGGGAGCGGCAGACGATCACGTCGACGTACCCGCCCAGCACGCGGCCGAAATCGGTGATGCTCTCCCGCGAGGAGGCGAAGCCGGAGTCCTCGCCCAGAAACATGCTCGCGCCACCGAGGTGCGTCATGGCCGCCTCGAAACTGACCCTCGTCCGCAGGCTGGGCTTCTCGAACACCAGTGCCAGCACGCGGGCGGGGAGGAGCGCGTCGCGACGGCCCGCCACGAACTTCTCTTGCAGGTCGCGGGAAATGGCGAAGATGGCCTCCACCTCGGCGGCCGTGAGATTCTCGGGGACGATCAGGTGACGCATGAGCGGGCCATCCTTCCGTCAGCGCCTGCCGGCCACGTCGAGGATCACATCCGCCAACCGATCGCAGCCCTCTTCGATCTCGTCCGCGGCGATCGTCATCGCCGGCAGCAGCCGGATCACGTTGCCCTGGGTGCAGTTGACGAGCAACTTGCGGTCGAGGCAGGCCTGCACGACCGCGGCCCCCTCGAAGGCCAGTTCGACACCGATCATCATGCCCATCACGCGGACGTCACGAACGGCGTCGCACCGCTCCCGTAGCCCGCCGAGCCGCTGCCGGAAGAGGTCGGCCGCCCGCGCGACGTGCTCGAGCAGGCCCTCGTCCTCGATCATCCGGATCGCCGCGATTCCGGCCGCCGCCGCGATCGGATTCCCACCGAACGTGGCGGCATGCATGCCCGGCCGCAGGTGCTTGGCGTGTTCGAAGGTGGTGATCATCGCCCCGCCGGCGATGCCCGCGCACAGGCTCTTGGCGAGCGTCATCACGTCGGGAACGACGCCGAAATGCTGGTGGGCGAACCACTCGCCCGTGCGGCCACAGCCGCATTGCACCTCGTCGAAGATCAACAGCAGATCGCGGTCGTCGGCGATCCGCCGCAGGCCTTGCAGGAAGCCGGCGGGCGGTGGCACCACGCCCCCCTCCCCCAGGACGGGCTCCACCAGAATGCCGCCGGTCTTGTCATCGACGAGCTTCTCGACCGCCGCCAGGTCGCCATGAGGGGCGTACTGGAAACCAGCCACCAGCGGCCCGAGGCCTTCCTGATACTTCGGCTGGGCCGTGGCGGAGATGCTTCCCATCGTGCGTCCGTGAAAGCCTCCCTGGAACGTGATGATCTTGTACCGCTCGCCGTTGGTCCTCAGCCGGACGAGCTTGATCGCCGCCTCGTTGGCCTCCGTGCCGGAGTTGCAGAAGAAGGCCTGGCCCCCGAACGACCGCTCCGACAGCAACCTGGCCCACTCGCCCTGCGGCTCGATGTACCAGGAGTTGGGAACGTGGATCAGACGGGCGACCTGCTCCTGCACCGCCTTGACCACCGGCCCGGGACAGTGCCCGAGCAGATTGCATCCCCAGCCTGGGAACAGATCGAGATATTCGTTGCCCTCGGCATCCCAGATCCGCGACCCTTCTCCTCGCACCAGGCAGACGGGAAAGCGACGGTAGTTGGGGACGACGAAGCGGCTGAAGGTGTCGATCACGCCCTTCGTCTTCTCACCGATGGAGGATGAAGCCGAGTCGGTCGTGGCCATCGGAAAGGCTCCTTGGGGGGGACGACGGGGGCGGGCCGCGTCAGATGGCGGCACCAGCGGCCGCGGGCAGGGTCGCCGCCGGCCCGGCGATGCCGTCACGGACGATCTCGGTGCCCACACCGCTGGTGGTATAGATCTCGAGCAGGAGGGAGTGTCGCAGGCGGCCGTCGATGATGTGCACCTTGCCGACCCCCTTGGCCAACGTGTCGAGGCAACCCTCGATCTTGGGGATCATGCCGCCGGCGATCGTGCCGTCGGTGATCAGGCGGCGGGCTTCGCTCGCCGTCAGCGAATGAATCAGGCTCTCGGGATCGGACACGTCGCGCAGTACGCCGGGAATGTCGGAGAGCACGACGAGCTTGTCGGCACCGATCGCCGCGGCGACGGCCGTGGCCGCCGTGTCGGCGTTCACGTTGAGTGTGTGCCCGTCGGGCCCCACCGCCATCGACGGGATGACGGGCACCTGACCAGCGTACGCGAGATTGTCGATCGTGAGGCGATCGACCCGTGTGACCTCACCGACGTGGCCGAGGTCGAGCGACTCCCCGGCGGGCCCGGCGAGGGCGAGCCGCTCCCCGAAGAGCACGTTGGTGGACAGGAAGTTGAGCGACATGGCCCGTCCACCGTATTCCTCGATTCGGGCAACGAGCTCGTGGTTGAGTTCCGTCGCCAGGACACGCCCTACGATCGCGAGCGTCGCCTCATCCGTGTACCGCCGCCCCTGGACGAATCGTGGCTGGATGCCGGCTTCGTCCATGGCGCGGCTGATCGCCTTGCCTCCGCCATGAACGATGATCAGTCGCATGCCGAGCGTCGACATGAAGACCACGTCGATCAGCAGGTGCCGCAGGGCATCGGGGTGTTCGAGCACGCTGCCACCGAGTTTGATGACGGTGGAGGTCTCGCGAAACTTGCGTATCCAGCCGAGCGCTTCGACGAGCGTGTCGGCCTTCTGGATCGCCTTCTGCTGGGCCCTGTTAGAGGCTGGCTTACCGGGCACTGACGCGGGTTCCTCGACGTTTTTCGCGCGTTGATCGGACCGGACGGGAAACCACGTATGGTAGCAGGCCGGCGGGTCGGTCGAAACC
>VGYP01000026.1 GCA_016872955.1 Planctomycetota bacterium | reverse complement strand
TGTACCCCCCGACATAGAGCAGATACGACGCCTTCGTCGCCTCGCTTCCCGTCCGCTGCGGAAAGGTGAACTTGATGCCGCCGGCGGAGAGCTCCATCCGCCCCCAGACCGGCTTGCCGTCGGTCTTCTGCAGCGTGACGTTGAAGCAGTGGAAGGAACGCAGGCAGCGGTCCGTGATCCGTGATCACAGGTAGCCGGCGACCGACGTCACCAGAAAGATGAGGCCGACCGTGATGAACAGGGAAAGATCCATGCCCAGCCGCCAGGATGGGCCGCCCGCGGGGTGGTCACAACCGACTTGGCCTGGGGCCTGGCGTCGACGCGATGGTCCGCGAGTCGCCGCCGGCGACGTGCGCCCGCCGGCGCGTGCAGGGGATGTGGCACGTGCGGTATCGGAGGCCGTGCAACCTGGTGATCGGGGCGGGCTGGGTCGCCCTGGTCGGCGAGGACAGGCTGGGGGGAGCGGCGATTCGGGATTGAGCCGCATTGGGATGATGTGCTACTCACCCCACCGCGTACGGCAGACAGACTCATGCCACGCGCCGAGACGGTCGTGGAGTCGCCGGATGAGTCGGCAGGAACATTTCGCCTGGTCGGTCGCGCGTCGCTGCAAGACGATCTGCACGGCGGTCGGCCTCGTCCGGTCGACGGGCATCGACTTCGTGCAACAGGTCGTCGATGCCTTTCCGACGGATGCCGAGGGACCCGCGTCCGAGCGGGCCTGGCGGCAGCGCGCCTATCTGCTGATTCAGGCGTTCCATGGCCGACTGCCGGCCCATCAGGAAGACGCCGCCCTGCGGGCGTGTTTCGGGCGGGGCTCGGTCGCGGCGCTGCACGAGGCACTCGTCACGCATCCCGACGCCGCGGCCCCGCAGGCCGCCGCCGAGCTGGTGAAGGTCGCCGCGGGTGTGCCGATCCTGGACGTCACGTACACCGCACAGGTCGACTTCACGAGCGGCATCCAGCGGGTGGTTCGCAGCCTCGCGCAGCATCTTCCCGAGGTGGTGCCGGGCGCGCTCCTCGTCCGGTGGGACGACCGTAGCCGTGGCTTCGTGCCGCTGGTCGCCGAAGAGGTCGCCACCGTGCGGTCGCCACCACCACGCCCCATACCCTCCCCCGTGCCCGACGCGTCGGTCGCGGCACGGGCCTGGCGGGCCCTCGCGCGGGCCGCCGACTGGCCGCGGTGGCGCATCGAGCGGACGATCCGTCGGCACCGCCGCCGTGCCGAGGAGCGGCGGCTCTGCCAGCCGACGGTGTTCCTCTGGCGAGAGCCCCTCGTCCTGCCCGAACTGATCGGCGGCACGCTCCATCTGGAGGCGGTTCGGCTCGTGACGGAGGCGACGCCGGTCCGCACCACGCTCGTCTTCTACGACGCGCTGCCCGTGCGGCGGGCGGAACTGTTCGCCGCCCACACCCATTCGGTGTACCTCCGCACCCTATCGCTGCTGCGGCACGTGGAGGCGGTCTCCTGCATCAGCCATGCCGTCCGGAAGAACCTCGAGAGCCTGCTCGACGTCCTGCCCGATCGCTGGCCGCCGCCCAGGATCGCTGTGCACCATCTCGGCGCCGATTTCGGCACCTGCGGATCGACCGGCTCAGTCGCCGGTGAGCGGCCGATCGTGCTCTGCGTGGGCACGATCGAGCCGCGGAAGAACCAGCGCCGCATCCTGCGGGCCATGGTCAAGGCCCAAGCGGCCGGTGCCGACTTCCTCGGTCTGTTCGTCGGCAACGCGGGCTGGCTCGACGGTCCCTTCCGGCAGGAGTTCGCGGCCGCCGTGGCCGGCGGCCACCGTCTGGCCCTGCAGGAGTGCGTCGCTGACGACGAGTTGCACGCGCTTTATGCACAGGCTGCGTTCACCGTCTACTGCTCGCTCGACGAGGGGCTCGGGCTGCCGATCATCGAGAGCGTCCGCCGCGGGCGACCCTGTCTGACAAGCGATCGCGGGAGCATGCGGGAGGTGGCCGACATCACCGGAGGCTGCCTGCTGGTCGACCCTGAGAATACGGCCGCCATCGCCGCGGCCATCGGCCGGCTCGTCTCCGATCCGCGGCTGCTCGGGCGGCTGACCCGCGAGGCGGCGGCCGCGACCTGGCCGTCGTGGCGCGAGTACACCCGCGAACTACTGGACTTCGCCCGTGGTGCCGCCGCGGGCATCGCCGCACCGCGGGCCGCCTGACACCCAACGCGTTCGAGGAACCATCCCCATGCATGTCGCCGTTCTCGCAGGAGGCCAGGGCACGCGGCTGGCGGAGGAGACCGAGATCCGGCCGAAGCCGATGGTCGAAATCGGCGGCCGGCCGATCCTCTGGCACATCCTGTCGCACTACGCGGGCTTCGGGCTGCACGACTTCGTGGTCGCCCTGGGCTACAAAGGGGATCAGATCAAGCGGTTCTTCATGGACTGCGTTGAACTGATGGGCAGCATGACGGTCGACCTCGGCTCGGGCCGTATCGACCGTGCCGAGGCGCGGGCCATGGACTGGCGGGTCCATCTCGTTGACACCGGAGCCGAGACCAACACCGGCGGGCGCGTGCGTCGGCTCCGTGACTGGCTCGGGCAGGGCACCTTCCTGCTCACCTACGGAGACGGCGTCTCCGACGTCGACGTCGACGCATTGGTGGCGTTCCATCATCGGCAGCGACGGGTGGTGACCCTGACCGCCGTCCGCCCGCCGGCCCGGTACGGCGGCATCTGTTTTGACGGGAACGACGTGGTCGGCTTTTCTGAGAAGCCGCAGACGGGTGAGGGCTGGATCAACGGGGGCTTCATGGTCTGCGAGCCCGCGGTCTTCGACTATCTCGACGGGGACGAGACGAGCCTGGAGTACCACGTCCTCGAGAGGCTCGCCGCCGACGGTCAGCTGGCGGCCTACCGCCACCTGGGCTTCTGGCAGTGCATGGATACGCTCCGTGACAAGCAGTTGCTCGAGAAACTCTGGCAGTCGGGCCAGGCTCCGTGGGCCGTGGCCCCGACCGGGCTCGCGACCAGGTTGCGAGTCGCCTGACGGCGGGAGCATCGACGATGTGGAACGACCGTCGCGTCCTGATCACCGGCCACACGGGCTTCAAGGGAGGGTGGCTCGCCCTCAGCCTGGCCATCGCCGGCGCCCGCGTCCACGGGTTCACGCTCGATCCGCCGACCACGCCGAGTTTCTTGGCCGGCTGCGGCCTGGGAAGCCTGCTCGCCAGCGACACGCGGGGGGACGTCCGCGACGCGGAGGCCCTGCGGCGTTGCCTCCGCGACTCACAGCCGGAGGTCGTCTTCCATCTCGCGGCCCAGCCGCTCGTCCGCCGCTCCTATGCCGAGCCGGTCGCGACCTTCGACGTCAACGTGCTGGGCACCGTCAGGCTGCTCGAGGAGGTGCGGACGTGCGGCATGGTGCCGGCGGTGGTGGTGGTGACCACCGCCAAGGTCTACGACAACCGCGAATGGGAGTGGCCGTATCGCGAGGCCGAGCCGCTGGGCGGCGTCGACCCCTACGCGGCGAGCAAGGCCCGCACCGAGCCCGTCTGCGACGCCTACCGGCGGTCCTTTCTGGCGGCGGCTGGCGCCAGGCTGGCGACGGCGTGGGCCGGCAACGTGATCGGCGGAGGTGATTGGGCGGTCGATCGCCTGGTGCCCGATGTCCTGCGGGCCAACGCCGCGGGCGAGTCACTCGCCATCCGCTCGCCGCGCGCCGCGCGTCCGTGGCAGCACGCGCTCGAACCGCTGGCCGGTTATCGACTGCTGGCCGAGCGGCTCCTGGCACGCGACGGCTTCGCCGAGGCCTGGAATTTTGGACCGGCCGACGCGGATGAGCAGCCGGTCGGATGGATCGTCGAGCGTCTCTGCGGGCTCGTGCCAGCCGCCCGCTGGCTTCACGACGGCGGCGAACACCCCCATGAGGCCACCACGCTCCGGCTCAAGAGCGCCAAGGCGCGGCATCGACCCGGCGGGAGGCCACGCTGGGGCCTCGAGGAGTCGCTCGGGCAGACGGTCGCGTGGCACCGGGCCTGGCAGCAGGGGGCGGACAGGGCGGCGTCCTCCGGCGGCCAGATCGCCGCCCACGAGGGGCGGGCGGCGGAGACGGCCGCGGTGCAGGGTCGCCCGGCGGTGGAGGCTGCATGAGCGGGCGCTTCACGATCGAGCCCACGCCCCTCGCCGGCGTGTTCACGGTGGCCCGCCGGCCGCGGTGCGACGACCGCGGCTTCCTCGAGCGGCTGTTCTGCGAATACGAACTGGCACCCCTGCTGCCGCCGGGCCAGCGGATCGTGCAGGTCAACCGCTCGCTGACCCGCGGCGCCGGAACCGTCCGTGGCATGCACTTCCAGCGGCCGCCCCACGCGGAGCTGAAGGTCGTCACCTGTCTGCGGGGCTCCGTCTTCGACGTGGCCGTCGACGTCCGCGCCGACTCGCCCACCCGGCTCCTGTGGCACGGCGTCGTGCTCTCGGCCGACCGCCACGAGGCACTGGTCATTCCGGAGGGCTTCGCCCACGGCTTCCAGACGCTGACGACCGACTGCGAGCTGCTCTATTTTCATACCGCGGCCTGGTCGCCCGACGCCGAGGCCGGGCTGAATCCCCTCGACCCCGCCGTCGGCATCCGCTGGCCGCAGCCGATCACGGGACTGTCGGACCGGGACCGCCTTCATCCGCTCCTCGCGACGACCGATGAGGCATGTCGCGTGCGTCAGGAGGCCGCCTAATGAACTGCCGTCACTGTGGCCGTTCCGTCTCCCTGCCGCTGGTCGATCTCGGCACGGCCCCGCCGTCCAACGCCTATCTCTCCGCGGAGCGTCTGCAAGGGCCGGAGGCGTGGTTTCCGCTCAAGGTGCTCGTCTGCGAGGGCTGCTGGCTGGCGCAGACCGAGGACGTCGCCGACGCGTCGCTCTACTTCGACGCCGAGTACGCCTACTTCAGCGGCTACTCCCGCACCTGGCTCGACCATTCCCGCCGCTACGTCGAGGCGATGGTCGACCGATTCGGCCTCTCACGGCGGAGCCACGTCGTCGAGGTGGCCGCCAACGACGGCGCGCTGCTGCAGTTCGTGCACGAACGCGGCATTTCGTGCCTGGGCATCGAGCCGACGGCGAGCACCGCCGCCGCCGCCCGGGCCCGCGGCCTGCAGGTCGTCGAGGAGTTCTTCGGCGTGGGGCTGGCCGACCGGCTCGTGGCCGCCGGACGAGCCGCCGACCTGACGGCCGCCAACAATGTGCTGGCACACGTCCCCAACATCAACGACTTCACGGCCGGCTTCGCGACGCTCTTGGCTCCCGACGGCGTGGCGACCTTCGAGTTTCCACACCTGCTGCGGCTGCTCGAGGAGACCCAGTTTGACACGATCTACCACGAGCACTTCTCCTATCTCTCCCTCACGTCCGTGTCGCGCATCTTCACGACCAATGGGCTGGCGGTGTTCGACGTCGAGGAACTGCCCACCCACGGCGGTAGCCTCCGCGTCTTCGCCCAGCGGGCCGACACCGGCGTCCGGCCGGTGCACGTTTCCGTGCCGCGGATGCTGGCCCGTGAGAAGGCCGTGGGGCTCACGTCGCGGGCCGCCTACGAGGGCTTTCAGCGGCGTGCCGAACGGATCAAGCACGAGTTCCTGGAGTTCCTCCTGGCCGCTCGTCGCGACGGCAAGACGGTCGTCGCCTACGGCGCCGCGGCGAAGGGCAACACGCTGCTCAACTTCGCCGGCGTGCGTCCGGAGCTCATCGCCTGCGTCGCCGACCGCAATCCCGCGAAGCAGGGCAAGCGGCTTCCGGGCAGCCGGATCCCGATCGTCGACGAACGGGAGCTCGAGTCGCTGCGTCCCGACTACGTCGTGATCCTCCCCTGGAACATCCGCGCCGAGGTGGAGGCGCAGCTCGCCGACCTGCGGCGGCAGGGGACGCGTTTTGTCACCGCCATTCCCCGCCTGAAGGTCGCCTGAGGTGCCCATGGCCGGTCGCATCCACTACGCGAAGCCCTCGATCACCGACCTCGAGATCGGCTATGCGGCCGACGCCGTGGCGCATGGCTGGGGCGAGCGGTGCTATGAATGGATCGGCCGGTTCGAGCGGCTCTTCCGCGAGCACCTCGGCGTCGGCCACGCGATCGCCACGTCGAGCTGCACCGGCGCCCTCCACATGGGCCTCGCGGGCCTGGGCGTCGGTCCCGGCGACGAGGTGATTCTCGCTGACATCAACTGGATCGCCAGCGCCGCGCCGGTCGTGCACCTCGGGGCCACGCCCGTGCTCATCGACGTGCTGCCCGACACCTGGTGCATCGACCCCGAGCGTGCCGAGGCCGCGATCGGGCCGCGCACGAAGGCGATCATCGCCGTCCATCTCTATGGCAATCTCTGCGACATGGACGCGCTGCTCGACCTCGGCCGCCGCCGCGGAATCCCGGTCGTCGAGGACGCGGCCGAGGCGATCGGCTCGGCGTGGCGCGGGCGGCCGGCCGGTTCGCTCGGCCGCTTCGGCACCTTCTCGTTCCACGGCACGAAGACGATCACGACCGGCGAGGGGGGCATGTTCGTGACCGACGACGAGGCCCTCCACGAGCGGGTGCAGATGCTCTCCAACCACGGACGCTCGGCCAGTCAAACGAGGCAGTTCTGGCCCGACACCGTGGGCTTCAAATACAAGATGTCGAACGTCGAGGCGGCCATCGGCTGCGGCCAGCTGGAGCGGATCGACCAGCTCGTGGCCGCCAAGCGGCGCATCCTCGCCGCGTACCGCACGCGGCTGGCGGGGCTGCCCGTGCGGATGAATCCGGAGCCGCCGGGCACCGTCAACGGGGCCTGGATGCCGACCGTGGTGGTCGCCGAGGGAGTGCCTTTCGACCGCGAGACGCTGCTGGCCGAGTTCAAAGCCGCCGACATCGACGGCCGCGTCTTCTTCTGGCCCTTGAGCGGCCTGGCGGTGCCGGCACGGCTGGGGCCCGGCGGCGCGCCGGTCGCCGCGGCGCTCCACCGCCGCGCCGTCAATCTGCCGAGCTACCACGATCTCGACGACGCCGGCATCGACCGCGTCTGCCGCGTGCTCGAACGTCATCTGGGGGGCTGCCGTGACCGGTGTGACGCAGTTGCTGCATGACCACTACCGGGCCACCTTCCTCGCCCACGGCGCTACGTCGCAGGGCGTCGACTGGGGGCCGCGGGAGGAGGCTGCGCGGCTGCGGCAGGACGTGATGCTGGCCGTCGTCGACGGCTGCCGATCGGGCGGCACGCTGCTCGACGTGGGCTGCGGCTACGGGGCGCTCGCCGACCGGATCGTCGAGCGGGGACTCGACCTCGACTACGTCGGCATCGACGTAGTCGCGGAGATGGTGGCCGAGGCTCGACGTCGTCATCCCGGCCGGCGGTTCATCCATGGCGACTTCCTTTCGCTGGCCGACCCCGGCGGTTTCGATTACGTGGTCTGCAACGGCATCCTCACCCAGAAGCTCGCCGCCACGACGCTCGAGATGAATGCCCATGCCCGGCGGCTGATCGCCGCGCTGTTCGCGGCCTGCCGGCGGGGTGTCGCCTTCAACGTGATGACGACCCACGTCAACTACCAGGCCGACAACCTCTACTACCGCAACCCCGCCGAGCTCGTGGCCTGGTGCATGAGCGAGCTGACACCGTGGGTCCGGCTCGACCATGCCTACCCGCTCTGGGAATACACCGTCTACCTCCATCGCGACCTCGCCCGTCAGGGGCCGGGAGGGTGCGGGCATGGCTGAGCCGCTGCTCGTGTTCGGGACCGGCACGCTGGCCGAGGTCGCCGCCTACTATCTCGCCCACGACGGGGGCTTCGAGGTCGTCGGCCACACCGACCTGCCGGAGTTCCTCGCCGCCGACACCGCCGCGCGGCTGGGCCGGCCGGTGGTGCCCTGGTCTGAGGCTGTCATGCGGTTTCCGCCGGAACGCTACGTGGCCTTCGTGGCGATCGGCTACCGCAAGACCAACGCCGTCCGGCGCCAGCGGTTCGACGAGGTGGCGGCGGCCGGGTACCGTCTCGCGACCTACGTGAGCCCGCGGGCGGTCAACCATGCCGAGGCGGTCGGTGCCAACTGCTTCATCCTCGAGCAGAACGTGCTCCAGCCGTTCACTCGGATCGGCGACAACGTGACGATGTGGTCGGGCAACCATCTCGGCCACCACTCGGTCATCGAGGACAACTGCTTCATCACCTCGCAGGTCGTGATCTCGGGCAAATGCCGGATCGGAGCCAATTCGTTCCTCGGGGTCAACGCCTGCCTCCGCGACGGCGTGACGATCGGCGAGAAGAGCGTGGTGGGGGCCGGCTCGATCGTGATGAAGGACTGCCCGGCCCGGAGCGTGTTCGCCCCCTCGCCCACGGAGCCCCGTGTCATCCCTCGGGACGTGATCTGAGATGACCACCGCGATGACCGCCACCGACAGCTGCAGCGCCGCACGGGCCCTCGCCATGCCCGCCGATCCGCGGGCCATCCCGCTGCCCCGCTGGGAGAAGCGGGGCCGGATCTTCGCGCGCGAGGGCGGGGCGTTTTTCAAGACCCACACCACGCGGCCGATTCCCTTCGACGTCGGCGACGGCCGCCTGCGGATCCTCTTCTCGTCGCGGTGCGGCGACGACATGCCCCATCCGGCCTTCATCGACGTGGATCCTGCCGACCCCGCGCGGGTGCTCGCCGTCGCCGAGACGCCGCTGCTGCCGCTCGGCCGGCCCGGCACGTTCGACGACTCGGGGATCACGCCGGTGTCGATCCTGCGCACGCCCGCGGGCGACCTCATGTATTACGTCGGCTGGAAGCGTCGGCGCTTCGGCGTCACCATCGAGGCCTCGATCGGTGTGGCCGACATCCTCGACGGTGGTGATCGGTTGGCCCGGCGATTCGAGGGACCGATTCTGGCACAGGATCCGGTGCATCCCATCATGGTCGCCGCGCCCTTCGTGATCCGCCGAGGCGATGGGTGCCGCATGTGGTACTGCTCCGGCCGTGAGTGGCGGCAGACGCCCCACGGACCCGAGCCCGTCTACTCGGTGTGCCACGCCGAATCCCGCGACGGCATCCGCTGGCAGGCCGATGGGCGATTCGTGCTCGAAGCCGCATGCGACGGCGAGGTGGTGTCGGCCCCCTGGGTCGTGCGTCACGCCGGCGGCTGGCTGATGTGGTACTCGTACCGCGGCAGCGACTCGCCCGAGGCGAAGCGGTATCGGATCGGCGTGGCCGCATCGGTCGACGGCGTCCACTGGGTCCGCCGCGACGACGAGGCGGGCCTCGACCGCTCGGCCGAGGGCTGGGACGCGGAGATGGCCTGCTACCCGTCGTTCTACACCCATCGCGGCCGCACCGTGATGCTGTACTGCGGCAACCACGTGGGCCGCGGCGGGATCGGCTGGGCCGTGGCGAGCGCTCCCTTCACCGACGATCGACAGGAGGCGGCATGAGCCCCGCGCGGCACACGCCCGACGCCCATCCGGCCCGCCGCACGGTCGTCGTGTCTCAATCGATGTACTTCCCCTGGTGCGGTCTGCTCGATCAGGTGCGCCTAGCGGATGTCTTCGTGCACTACGACGACGTCCAGTATGCCCGCGGCTTCTTCAGCCGCGTGCAGGCGAAGACGGAGCACGGTATCAAGTGGCTCTCGGTACCGCTGCGCGACCAGCACCGCGGCCAGACCATCGACGAGTGCCGCATCGACCACGCCACCGACTGGCGTAGGAAGCACCGCGACGTGCTCCGGCAGGCCTACCGCAGCGCCCCGTTCGTGGCCGAGATGCTCGCGGTCGTCGATGGGGTGTTCGCGGCGGAGCACGAGTCGCTCGGAGCCCTCGGCCGGGCCACGATCCGCGCGCTCGCCGCGGCGTTCGCCCTGCCGGAGCCGGAATTCCTCCACGCGGCCGACGTCGGCGTCGGGGGCTCGAGCAGCCATCGGCTTCGCGACATCACCGCGGCCCTCGGGGGCACCGTCTACCTCACCGGCCACGGCGCGCTCAACTACCTCGACCACTCGATCTTCGAAGACCGGGGAATCGAGGTCCGCTACATGGACTATGCCGTGGGCCCATGGCCGCAGGATCATGGCGAGTTCACCCCGTTCGTCACGGCCCTCGACGCCCTGGCCCGGCTGGGCCAGGCGGCGGCGACGGCCCTCCGCTCGTCCACCCTCCACTGGAGCGACGCCCTTGAGCGACATCGACGCCTTTCAGCGTGAGTGCGCTGCCAACATCGCGGCCCAGGGACGCGACGCTGAACTGTCGCGGCTCTCGCGCGAGTGGATCGCTCGTTCGGCGACGTACAAGTACGTCTACAACTGGCGCTGGTGCGGCCTGCCAATCATCCAGCTGCCGCCCGACGTGCTCGTCACGCAGGAGATCATCTGGGAGGTCCGGCCGACGCTCGTCGTCGAGACGGGGGTTGCCCGCGGCGGATCGCTCGTCTTCAGTGCGTCGCTCCTGGCGATGCTTGACGCGGCCGAGGCGACGCGCCGCACCCCGGCGACGACGCCCCGGCGCGTGATCGGCATCGACATCGACATCCGGCCGCACAACCGGGCGGCCATCGAGGCGCATCCCTTCGCGGCGATGATCCGGCTCCTCGAGGGCTCGTCGATCGATCCACGGATCGTGGCCGACGTGCGGTCGGCGGTGCGCTCCGACGATCGGGTGCTCGTGGTGCTCGATTCCAACCACACGCACGATCACGTCCTGGCCGAACTCGAGGCCTACGCCGGCCTCGTCACGCCCGGCAGCTACTGCATCGTGCAGGACACGGGCATCGACAAGGCGGCCGACGGAGCGTTCCCGGATCGCCCTTGGGGCCGCGGCAACAGCCCCCTCTCGGCCGTCGCCGCCTGGCTGCCGCGGCACCCCGAGTTCACCGTCGACTGGTCGATCGACCACAAGCTGCAGATCAGCTCGAGCCCCGGCGGCTACCTCCGCAGGACCGCCTGACCGCCATCGGCCCATCACCATGACGCGTCCCCGCTACAGCATCGTCGTCCCCACCCGGCACCGGCCGCACACCCTGCCGCACACGCTGGCAACGATCCTCCTGCAGCAGCACGACTCCTTTGAGGTGGTGGTGGCAGACAACGCGTCGGGTCCCGAGACACGGCAGGCGGTGGAGGCCTGCGGCGACGACCGGATCCAGTTCCTCCGCAGCGGACAGCCGCTGTCGATGTCGGCCAACTGGGAGCGGGCCCTGGCGGCGTGCCGCGGGGAATGGATCACCTTCATCGGCGATGACGACGGCCTGATGCCGACGGCGCTGTCCGAGTGCGACGACCTGATCGCCGCCCATGCGGTGCGGTCGATCCGGCCGCAATACGCCGTCTACGTCTGGCCCTGTGCCGATGCGACGGGAGAAGGGGGGCGGCTGCAACTCCATCTGGGACGGGAGGTCCGTCGGGGCGACGCCCGCGAGGCACTGGCGGCCATGACCATCCGGCCCAACGCCGCACCGATCCCGCTGCCCTATCACGGCTGGGTGCACCGTTCGCTCTACGAGGAGGCGGCCCGGTCGGGGGCGGTGTTCCAGGGCAAGGATCCCGACACCTACGCCGGCATCCTGCTGGCAGCCCTGAGCGACGAGTTCGTGACGCAGGATCGGCCGCTGAGCCTGATCGGCATCTCGGGCACGAGCAACACGTTTCGCTTCGTCGTGGCGGGACAACCCGGCGCCTCGACCCGCGACAGCGACGCGTTGCACGCCGCTGAAGACATCGTCCGCCACCCGCTTGCCCCCGAGATTCCGACGGTCACGGCGGCGTTGATCGACGGACTCCTGCAGATTCGCGACCGCCTCGGCGCGGACGCGATCCGCTGGCAGCCGACCCCGCTGGAGATCGCCCTCCACGCCGCCGCCAGCGTCTGGCGGGCCGATGCCGAGGGCGACGCGCAGTTGGCCCGTGTCCGCGGCATGCTCTCGAGCTGGCGGGATCGGCAGGCCTACGACGCGGCGGTGGCCACCGCGCCGCCGTCGGGCCGACCGCCGCGGATGACCTGCGTCGATCGGGGCCGCAACGGCCCCTTCCTCGTGATCGACACCCGGCCCTTGGGCGTGCAGCACGTCGCGGGCGCCACAACGGTGGCCGCCGCGGCCCTGGAGACGAGCCTGCTGGTGGGGCTCGACGCCTACGCCGTCGGCCCGCCGCCCGCCCCGCTGCCCGAGACGGCCGTGCCGCAGCGGCCGCATCTGTTCAAGCGACTGGAACGCGACGTGCGGCACGCCGTGTGGGGCTGGTGGCGAGCCGCGCACGGGACGCCCCGGCCACAGGAGGCCTCCGAATGAAGGCGATTGTCCACATCGGCGATATGAAATGCGGCTCCAAGTCGATCCAGCACTGGCTCCACCAGGACGCCGCGGTGCTCCGGGAACTCGGCTTCCATGGCTCGACGACGACTCGCTTCGACATCTACGACAGCCGCTTGGCGTCCTACGCGATCGAGGACGAGAGCCTGGCCAACGAGCCGCGACGCGAGAGCGGCATCGTATCGGCCGCCGACGTGCCCGCGCACCGCGACGAGATCGAGCGTGGTCTGGCCGCCGAGGTGGCGGCCCTGCCGGCCGACGCCCGCGCGCTTGTCTTCTCGCACGAGATGCTGCTCTCGCTCGAGCCGGCCGAAGTGGACCGGCTGGTCGGCCTGCTCCGCGGTCTATTCGACGAGATCGGCGTGGTCGCCTACATCCGCCGCCAGGATAAGCTGTTCTTGAGCCTCTGGGGCCAGCGGCTGAAGACGCACGACCCCGGTCCCGGCTTCTGCGAGTGCCTGCGGGACAAGCGGAGCTATCTCCGCATGCTCGACACGTGGGAGCGGGCCGTGGGTCGCGGGCGGCTGGCAGTGCGAGTCTTCGACAAGTTGGCGTTCCGGCAGGTTGACATCCAGGCCGACTTCCGCGCGGCGGCGGGCATCCCGGCCGACCCTCGGTTCACGCGGCCGGCGCTTCGCAACGAAGGGCTCGACGCCGCCGCCCAGTCGTTGCTGTTGGCCCTGCGGGACCGGCTCGTCGACCGTCGTGAGCGAGCGCGACGCAGCCTCGCGGCGAGGTTGCGCAGGATCTTTGGTGGTCGCCGGTCTCGGCCCTGGGAGTCGGTCGCCTTCCCGCGGCCGCTAGTCACCCATCTGATGCGAAACCGTCCCGGGTCCGGTCTGATGCCGTCGCGGTCATGGGCGCGGGAGATCGTGGCTGGCTGTGCCGCCGAGAACGAGATCATCCGCGCCCGCTACTTCCCCGATCGGGCCGTGCTGTTCGACGACGACTTCTCCGCCTATCCCGACGAGGGCGGCCCGCCCGGACGAGCCGTGCCTCCCTGCGACACCCTCACGCTTCGGCAGCCCGACTGTGCAGCGGCCGATCCGGAGCACGTCGAGGAGGCGTACAGGCTCGTCCTCGGTCGCGATCCGGGACCCGAGGAGCGGGCCACGGCGCGCCGCGGGGCAGCGAACATCGCCGAGGTCTACGCGATGTTGCTGAACCGCGTGGCCTGAGGGAAGGAAGGGCGCTGCCGGTGCCCCAGCCAGCGGGCAGACGGGGCAGGGTGGGTGGTCGGGGAAGCGGCTGCGGCCGCCGGTCGGGCATCGTTCCCGGCGATGTTTTCTGGAACTACCTCGGCGTCGTGGTCGATGAACTCCCATGTCCGGGTGCGGTGGCCATGGCGGGGCGTGCGTCCCGATGCAATCACCGATCGGGACCGCGGGAGCGACCGCACGGTGCTCTACAGCCGATCGGCCAACGTCGCGCTCGCACACTATCCCAAGGCGGCCGGGTCGTCACTGGCGATCTGGTTCAAGGCGCGGTTCCCCGACGCGACGCCGTCCGATCCGCTCGATCCTCACGACCCCGTGCGACGGTCGCTGAAACGGCATGGACTGCTGGCACGCCGGCCCGCCAACCAGTCCCTTCGTATCCTGCTGCGGCCGGCCCGACGCCTGCTGCGGCCGGAGGCCGCCGGCGCGATGCCGCTGGTGATCGGCGTGCTCCGTGAACCCTTCGACCTGCTCGTGTCGCTGTACCGCTTCTGGAACCGTCGCTTCAGCGTCAAGCGTTACCCCACGGGCACGCTGCCGCACGCGGCCGGGACCGGCTCGTTCCGCGTGTTCCTCGAGCGGGCGGTCGTGGCCGGAGAGATCTGCACCTACCAGGACTTCTTCGACATCGGCGGCCCCGCCTGGCAGCGGACGCGGCTGCTCGACTTCCGGGCGATCGAGGCGGGACTGGGGGTGGTGTGCCGTGAACTCGACATTGCACCACCAGCCGATCTGCCGGCCTGCAACGTCGCGCCGTCGCGTCCCGACGAGGCGGCGTTTTTGGCGGAGGCGGGCGGGCTGACGGCGGCGGTGCGACGCCACTTTCAGTGGTACTACGAGGAGGCGGCCGCCGTGCTGCTTCGACCGCTGGCGGAGCCTGCCGTGGCCTGCCGCGTCGCCTGACGCCTGTTTCTCGGGCCGGCGGTCGTGGAGTTGCCGCGGGCGGCGCGTGTTGGGGCGGTACGAGCCCGACGTACACTCCTTCGCATCGGAACTCGCCGAGCCCCAGTCCGGGGTCGAGTCGGCCCTTCGCCGTCGGGTCTTGACGGCCGTGAGCCGACGGGTGGGCAGGGCTCGCCAACCCGTGGACAGCGTCGCCCGCGGGAGCAAGCGCCGACGATCCGATGATCTGGAGAACCGAGCGATGCGAACGCCGCACCGACCCCGCAGCACCGGGCGTCCCTTCCGGGCTCGGTCACCCGTCGCCGTCGAGCGGCGGGAGGCGAGACGGCTGCTGACCGCCGTCGAACTCCTGCCCACGCTGGCCGAGCTGCGGTCCGACGCCTCCCAGGTCGTCGACGCACCGGTCCTCCCCTTCGACAGCCGAATAATCGCCCAGCGGAGCGACGTCAACGTCGAGAGCGAGGTCGTGCTCTATCCCTCCGTGCCGCGCTGGGACTTCAGCGACGAGGTGGCGGTCGCAGCGATCGGCGGCCTCCCACGGGGAACCTACTACATCGATGTCTACGGCTATGGTGGTACCTTCAACCCGGCCTACACGCTCACGTCGAGCGTATGGGTGGCCGACACGCCGGCCCCGATCGCAGCGGACCGCTTCGAGCCCAACAACACCCGTAACCGGGCAACCGACCTCGGGCAGATCGTGGCCACGAGCGAGGTGTCCGGCCGCCGGGTCGGCTCCTCGAGCAGCATCGGCGACGTCGAACGTATCCCGCTGGCAGGCCTGCCGGCCGGCAGCGACCTCCTCCGCATGTTCGGCTACCGCGGTGCCTCAAATCCCGACTACTCGATCCGTTTCAACCACGGCACGGTCGTCGACCCGCCGCTGTCGCTGCCCTTCACCGGGGGGTCGGTCACCCCGCAGCCAACGCCCCCCCTCCCGTCACCCCGGTCGTTGCCTCGACGATCGTCGTCTACATGACGAGCACGGATCTGACCACCTTCGCGCACGACGACGTCAACGAGATGGAGGTGGCGGTCGCGAGGTTCGCTCCGGCGCGGCGATCACCATCTTGTGGGACCAGTGGCAGGGCAAAGCGTTCGCGACCGACGGGGGCAGGCAGGCCCCCTGGACGACCGCCGGCAGGGCCGTGATCGCGGCCGACGGCGACATGGCCCGCGTGGCCACAACCTTCGAGATCATCGGCGAGCGGAACACCAGCGACCCGGCGGTGCTCCACGATTTTCTCGCCTGGACGATGCAGACCAGGCCCGCCTCCCGGTACAGCGTGGCGATGTGGGATCACGGCGGCGGCCTGTCGGGCGTCTGCTTCGACGACGAGACCGGCTTCAACAGCATCACCGTCAAGGAACTTGCGCGGGCGGTCTCCGACTCAGGCATGGGGCCGGCGGTGTTGATGTATGACGCCTGCCTGATGGCCAACGTGGAGCAGTTCTATGAGCTAAGCGGGGTGCCGCCGGTGCAGGTGGCCTCCGGGGAGGTGATCAACGGCTCGGGCTTCGACTACCGCACGGCCTTCTCGAAGCTCGACTCGTCGCCGGACAATGTCACCCCGGCGGGCCGTCAGCTCCGCGGGCATGGAGGCGGTCGCCACGGCGATGAAGGCGTTCGCCGACTCGACCGCGGGTTTCTCCGGGAGCCAGTGGTCGCGGCTGCGGGCCCTGGCCGGCCAGGTGACGCGGTTCGAGTTCCCGCAGTACGCCGAACTGCGGCGGTGAGCGGCTGCCGTTCGCCCGCCGGCCTTCGTGCGATCACCCGCCACGGGTGAAGGCCACGCCCTGCTGCTCTCGCGGCCCCTCGGCGAACTCCACCCCGGGCAGCGTGGCGATCGCCTTGCGGAGCGCCTGCTCCCAACTCGAACGGATTTCCATCAGGTCCGGATCGGCCGCCTCCAGGCGGCGGTAGCGGCGGACGGAAAAGTCGTCGTTGCCGTAGATCAGGAGATCGATCGGGGGCCCGACGGCCACGTTCGATCGCATCGTGGAATCGAGCGAGATGACGGCGTACTGGGCGGCCTGCTCGAGGGTCGTCTCTCCGAACCGGATGCCGCGGTCGAGGATCGGACGGCCGTACTTGCTCTCGCCGATCTGCAGGAACGGGGAGAGCCGTGTGCACCGCAGTGGATTGCCCTGCGCGTACACGAGGTAGAGCTGGGGCGACTCACCGCGGATCTGGCCGCCCACCAGCAGGTTTACCTGGAAGCCGATCTTGTCACGCTCGAGGTATTCGCGGTCCAGGGCGGCGACGTCGCGGACGTGCCCGCCCACGCAGCGAGCGGCCTCGTAGAAGGTGCCGGCACTGGCCAGGCCGCCGCCCGCCCGAAACTCCTGCTCGAGACGGGTCATCACCGACTGGGTCAATGACAGGCTGCCACAGGAAAGGATGGTGAACAGCCGTTCCCCGGGCACGACGAAGTTGTGCATCTTGCGGCAGACCTCGACCTGGTCGATTCCGGAGTTCGTCCGCGAGTCGGAGGCCATGACCAGGCCCTGATGGGTGCGGATGCCGAGGCAATACGTCATGGGAAACTCCGATTTGGCGCGAAACTTGCCCTCTCTCGGGCGGATTCCGCGAAGACTAGCGGAAGCCAGGAAGTCGTCAAGAAAACACCGTGTCTGCGCGCGAGCCTCCGGTCGTGCTGCCCCTCGGTCGGGCAGTCGCTGCGCGGTTGGCGGGCAGTCGCCGCCCGGCGCGGGGTCGGCCGGATGCCCAG
>VGYP01000025.1 GCA_016872955.1 Planctomycetota bacterium | reverse complement strand
ATTCCGGCGAGAATCCCCGCGGCGGCTCGGGGCTGTCCGACGCCGCGGCGCTGGGCCGGGGAGGCGACAGCGGCGAGTCTGCTCTGGCAGCGCGTCGCAGCCGACGAAATGCCGCCCAAGGCTCCGTTCACGCCCCTCCGCGACAAGCCGCCTCCGGCGACTGCCGCCGACGCGCCGGCAAGCTGGCGGCAGAGTGCCATCGATGCCTTCGTGCTCGAGCGACTGCGGGCCGAGGGTGCGGCCATCTCACTGCAGACCCGCGACGGCCGCGTCTTCGACGCGATCGTGTTCAGTGAGCGCAAGCCGCGACGCTGGCTGGCGGGCAGCGACCACTTCGCCAGCAGCGGATCGCCACCACCGCCATCCCCGGCCTGCCCGCCGACTTCGGCCTGCCGCCCGACGCACCCGAGGCCGAACGGCGGCGGAAGCTCACCGACTGGATCGTGCACGCCGACAATCCGCTGTTTCGACGGGGGATCGTCAATCGTGTCCGGCACCACCACTTCGGCACGAGCCTGGTGCACACGCCGAGTGATTTCGGCTTCCACGGCGGCCGCCCGAGCCATCCGGACCTGCTCGACCATCTGGCCGTCGACTTCGGGCGTCACGGGCACTCGCTGAAGCGACTCCACCGCCTGATCGTGACGTCGGCCACCTACCGCCAGTCGAGTAGGCCGGCCGATGGCGATCCCCGCGGACCCGAGGTCGATGCCGACAGCCGGCTCCCCTGGCGCGGCGTTCGACGGGGGCTGGAGGCCAAATCGCTCCGCGACGCGATGCTCGCCGTCTCCGGAAAGCTCGACCCGCTTCGAGGCGGGCCGGGATACGGCGACGTCGCCGTCGCGTACATCGACGGCACGACGTTCTACCAACCGCTCGACGCGTCCCCACCACGCCCCTGCTAGCGCTGGCCCTGCTCGACGACGAGTTCGTGCCGCCGTTGGCCGATGCCTTCGCCGGCCGGGTCCGCGGTCGAGCGGACCCAGGCGTGGCGGCGCAGGTGTCGCTCGCACTGGCCCGCGATCCCGACCCCGCCGAGCGACGACTCTCCGAGGCCCTAGCCGTCGACCACGGCCTGGAGGCCCTCTGCCGCAGCCTGTTCAACCTTGGGGAGTTCGTGGTCATCGACTGAGGCCACGCCACCTCCACCACCCGGACATCACCCATGACGACCCGCTCATCCTTCTCCCGCCGCGACCTCTTCCACTGGGGCAGCAGCGGACTGGCCGCCAGCGCGGGCCAAGCGGGCAATCCACATCTGCCTAGTCGGCGGCCTGAGCCACCTCGACTCCTTCGATCCGAAGCCCGCGCTCGAGCGGTTTCACGGCACCAAACTCCCCTCGGAGGAGCAGCCCGACATCTGCTTCGGGCAGGTCGGCCTCTTGCGGCAGGCCGATTGGACCTTCCGGCCGCGGCGATCGAGCGACCTGATGGTGTCGGACCTGTTCCCCGAGATCGCCCAGTTGGCCGACGAGCTGACGGTGCTGCGGTCGATGGAGTCGAAGTTGGCCAACCACACGCCGGCCAGCCGCAAGGGAGTCGTGTTCCGCGGCGGTCAGCGGCCGTGGCCGACCTGTTCCCGGCCCGACCGATCGACCCGGCCGCCGACCGGGCGGACCGGTCGCGGGCAACGCGCGGCCCAACTGGGACGCCCACGAGGACGTGCGGGAGAACCACGGCAAGGAGGCGGCCGTGGCACGACTTCCACGCCACCCTGTTGCACCTGTTCGGGATCGACCACGAACGGCTGACCCTCTACCACAACGGCATCCACCGGCGGCTCACCAACGTGCACGGCGAGGTCGTCCGCGAGGCGCTGGCCTGACGCGGTGGTTCAGACGAGCCCCTGCCGCTTGCGGCCCACCCAGAACAGGCCGAGCAGGCCGACGAGCGTGGCCGCCACGACCGGATGGCACCAGAGCTGGAGCCGGCGGACCTCGGGGGGCGGCTCCGGCAGCGCGGCGAGCGTGGCCACGAGGCCGGCCACTTCTTCCTGGGGCACGACCTGCCCACGGGTCACCTGGGCGATCTCGGCGATCACGTCGGGCCGGGCCACCCCGCCGATCCCCTCCTCGGCCGACCCCTGCACGAAGAACGACGCGTCGAGCGAGTCGGCGGTCTCCTTGCAGGTCAGCGTCACCTCGTGGCGGCCGGGCTCACGGGGGGAGAACGTGCCGGCGAACACGCCCCACTCAGCGTCGCCCGCCGGCGGCAGGAACCGCACCGTCTCCACCTTGCCCGAAGGCGCCGTGATCCGGGCGGCCACCTCTCCCCGCACCAAGGGCTCGCCCGACGAGGTGGCGACGCGGGCGTCGAGGGCGAGCGACTGGCCCAGTTCCGGCTGCTCCGGCGCGAAGGACAGGCTCATCCGTTCCCCCTCGGCCATGTTCCGCCGGTAGGCCATCCAGCGGACCACTTGGCCCCAGAAGCGGTAGTGGTACTTGTCCTCGACGCCCTTCCGCCACCGCCAGGCGCCGTCGGTGGCCATGTAGAGCACCTTGCCGGAACCGTACGTCCGGGTGACCAACAGCGGAATCCGACCGTAGTCGTTGGCCGCGTCCTCGTGGACCGCGAGCACCTCGCTGCCCGCTTTGGCCCGCAGCACCGGCCCGTACCACTGCACGCCCGGCAGGCTCTCCCAGACGGCGATGTTCTCGTTGCCGGAGTCGGCCAGCTTGGTCAGCAGGCTCTTGCGGCCCGCCTCTGTGAGCACCAGCCGACGTGGGCCGTCGGTCGAGTTGCCGCCAACGCTGGCCGTGTCGATCACGACGGGGCAGAGGTCGTCGAGCGGCGTGCCGACGAGCGACGCCTCCTCCCCCCGCGGGCCAGGCATGAAGACCAGACCGCTGGCCTGATACTCCACGAGCCCCTTGAGCAGCCGGCAATCCTCCTCGGTGAGCTGGCCGGCCCCCACGCCGACGTCCCCGAGGAAGACGACGTCAAACTTCGACAGCTCATCGAGGCCGGCCGGAAAGGAATTGATGTAGTCCTTGTTGCCACCGCCACGCTTGCTCAGGCCCGGCTGGAAGAGGAGGCAGGAGACCTCCACGCCGGGATCGCGAGACAGGGCGTTGCGGAGGTAGCGATACTCCCAGCGCGGGACGCTCTCGACGACCAGCACCTTCAGCTGCTCGCGGCGGATCGTGATCGGGGCGGTCCGCTCGTTGTTGTCGGCGAGCAGTTCGCCGGCCTGCTCGGGCAGCGTCAGCCGCAGCGTGAAGTCCCCCTCGCCCGGCGGCGTCCAGTAGATCCACTCGGTGACGGTGGCCATCGGCGGGACGCAGACCTCCTTGCGCATCGTCTCGCCGCTGCTGGCCACGAGTGTGGCCGGCACCACCCGCTCCGTCGGTAGCGACGAGTGGATCGTGAACGGCACGCGGACGGGCTTGGCCGTCACGCCCACCGTCGGGCAGTCGAGGCTCACCAGTTCGATGTCGGGCAGCTTCGTCTGGCTGCCGGCGGGCACGGCGAACACCGGCACTTGGGCCAGCCGCAGCCGCCGCGCTGCCTCCAGGGGTGCGGGGCCGGCGTTCCAGTCCCCGTCACTGACCAGCACCACCGACCGCAGGCCCCCGAACCTGTCGACGGCCGTCGCCAGGGGCGTCGCTAGGTCGGTACCGGTCGCGGCCGGCGGCTGCGCGAAGGGCTCGACCACGACCCGAAACCGTGGCTCGAGCGGCCGCCAGAAGTCGCTCGTCGCCAGGGCCGCCACCGCCTCGCGGCGCGATCGCGCCCCTCCTGGACGGTCGGCCGCCGCCACGACGTCGCGGGTGTCCATGCTGCGGGACGCGTCCACGAGCACCGCGACCACCGGCTTCTCGTTGGGGCGGAACTCCTCGACCCACTCGGGCTGGTTGAGGAGCGTCGCCACGATGCCGGCGATCGCCACCCGCAACAGCTCCACCAGGCCCGTGCCGATGGCATAGTCGCTCCGCCGCCAGGTCACGAAAGCGACTGCGGCCGTGACCGCGACCAGGAGGCCCGCGATCAGGATCGTCCAGGGCGTTGTGAAGAACCGCAGGCCCTCCGCCACCGTCGAGGAGTTCATGCGGCCGCCTCCAGGACCGTCGCCGGCGACGACGACCGCCGTCGCGGCAGGCTGAGGAGCCCCTCGCCGACCAGCGCCAGGAGCATCGCGATCAAGAAGGCCCGCCAGATCTCCTGCACGAGACTGTCACCACGGCCCGCCAGGCCCTCGACCCGCATGTAGGCCAGCCCGCGGAAGAGCGCGTCGATCCGCTCCGGCGGTGCACTGCCGGCCGCATCCTCGACGGCGGATCGATTGACCGCCACTAGTCGGCCGGCGGCGGCATACACGCCGGCCTGCAGGCCGGCTACGGTCGAGACCGCCTCGGGCGGCCCGACGAGCCGCTCCCAACGGAGCCCCGCCCCAGGCGCGAGCAGGGCGACGGCCGTCGGGCCGGCCGCTTCCTGCCGCGCCGCCGCGAGCGGCTCGAGTCCCCGCTCGAGGGCCCGCTGCAGCAGGGCATAGAGCACGATCCCCTCGCTCGCCAGCGTGGAGTCGCCCGGCCGCGGCAGCGTCGCGCAGAAGAAGATGCCGCGACCGTCAGGCACGCGGGCCACCAGCGGCACGCCGTCGGGCAGCGCGGCCAGCGGCACGTGCTCGCCCGTCAACCGGCACGACCGCCGCACCTCCAGTTCGCCGACCGGCAGCGCGCCGCCGGACAGCGTGTTGGCGAGCAGGTCCTCGTCGCTGCGCCACTGTTCGGGATGGACCGGCTGCGGATGGGTCGTCCAGTCACCCCACGCAAGGCCCGCGAACACGGTCGCGTCGGCCGCCTCGGGAGGAAAGAAGATCGCCTGGCCACCGCGTGACACGAAGCGTTCCACGAGTTCCGCATCGCGGCCGCTCGGGAGCGGCCCCTGCCAGGCCAGCACCGCCGCCTCGTCCCAGGCGGCGGTGGCCAGTCCCTCCCGCGACGGTCGGTCGGCCCGGGCGGAGAGCTCCTTGCTCGGCGGGATCGAGGCGGCCAGTTCGAGCACGTGGCCGGTGGCCGCCTCCTCGGCGACCACCAGCGACACCCGCGGCGGTGGCTCGCCGTACACGAAATAGAACTCGTTGTCCGCCTGACAGGTGTCGGCCGGGATCGAGACCCGGCCCCAGCCGCGTGGCTCCGCGCCGCGGCCCAGCGGCAGCGAATGATTGGCGAGCACCGTCTCGTGACCCGCCAACTCTAGGTCGAGGCTCGTCGTCGCCCCTCCGATCTCGAACGTGATCGGCACGGTCGCCCGCCCGGCTCCTTCCGGCCGCGTCACCACGATGTTGACGAGCAGTTCCCGCTCGTCGCCACGTGTCTCGAGCCTCGTCGCCGTGAGCCGCACCGCGAGGTTGCCGGCCGGCGGCTCGTCGAAGGCGATCAGCTGGAACCGCACCTGCTGCGGGACCTTTGCGAAGGCGTCCCGCAGTCCCGCCCAGCCCCCGGCCTCCAGGCTCCAGTCGTTGCTCCGGCAGTCGGAGCAGATCCAGATCTCGGCGGTGCCCGCCGCATGCTCGCGGATATGGTCGTAGGCCGCCCGCAGCATGGCGGGGATGTCGGCCGAGGCGGCCAGCGGGGCGGTGGCCGCCGCGTCGGCGAGCGTCGCGGGCGGAATCTCGACGAGCGTGTCGTCGGCCGCGACCAGCAGGCAGCGCTGCGGTGCGAGCGTCGCGAGCGAGGCGGCCAGTTGCCCGCAGCCCGTGGCCAGCTTCGTCTCCGGCGTGGCGGCGGCGCGGGCCTGCATCGAGGGGCTGCGGTCGAGCACGACCACGGCCGTGTCGGGACGGGCGCCGCCCGCCAAGGCCAGCCAGCCCCGCGACAGCGGCCGGCCGATCGCCAGGATCACCGCCGCCACCGCCAGCATCCGCAGCAGCATGATCAACCAATGCCGCAGCCGGGAGTAGCCGCTGGACAGCGCGCGGGCCGCCCGCAGGAACATCATGCCCCCCCAGGGCACGGTCTGGTAGCGACGCTGATTGATCAGGTGGATGATCAGCGGGAGGCCCACGAGCGGCAGCGCCGCAAGCATCCAGGGCTGCAGGAACGTCATCGCAGCCCCCTGGCCATCGCCCGGCCCACCAGAAACCTCGCCAGCACCTGCTCGTAGGGCTCGTCGGTCAGCACCCGCTGGTAGTCGATACCCGACTCCAGCACGAGCTGGCGGAGCCGCTCGAGGTAGGCGGCCAGGGCCCGTTGGTAGCGGTCGGCGATCTCGATCGGGTCGGCGAAGATCGCGCCGCCCCCCTCCAGATCAAGAAACCTCGTCGGCCGCTGGAAGGCGAAGGCCGTCTCCTGCGGATCGAACAGGTGGAATACTGCGACGTCGTGCCGCCGGAACTTGAGATGCCCGAAGGCGCCGATGAGCCCATCCGGGTCGATGAACAAATCCGAGACGATCACCACCAGCGCGCGTTGACGGGTGGTCTCGGCCAGCTCGTGCAGCACCTGGCAGAGTCCGGTCGTGCCCTGGGGCTTGGCCTCCTCCAGGACGTCGAACACCAGCCGCAGGTGGGCGGGGCTGCGGCGGGGCGGCAAGGTGCGGACCACGCCGGCGGCGGCACACGCGATGCCAACGGCGTCCCCCTGCTGGCCGGCGAGGTAGCCCAGCGTCCCGCAGATCCGCCGCGCGTAGTCGATCTTCGCCAGCGGCTGATGCACGGCCGCACCACCGGCCTTCGTCGACCCGTAGGCCATCGACCCGCTGGTGTCGAGCACCAGGCACAGCCGCAGGTTGGTATCGGCCTCGTATTCCTTGACATAGAACCGGTCCGACCGGCCGAACGCCCGCCAGTCGAGCCGGCGCAGGTCGTCACCAGGCACGTACTTGCGGTATTCGGCGAACTCCACGCTCGAGCCGCGGTGCGGGCTCGAGTGCCGGCCGGAGACACTGCCCACCATCGGCCGGCGGGCCAACAGCGGCACCCCCGCCAGCCGCGAGAGCACGGCGGGTTCGAGGAACTTGCGGGGCTGGCGGTCGGAGAACATGGTGGGCCTACCCGGCCTGCTCGGCGATCGTCTCCTTGACCAGACGATCGACAATCTGACGGGCGTCGATCCCCTCGGCCTGGGCGGCGAAGGTGGTGATCAACCGATGGGTGAGCACCGACGCCGCCACCGCCTCGACGTCCTCTAGGCGGGCCATATAGCTGCCCGAGAGGGCGGCCCGCGACTTGGCGCCGAGCACGAGGTACTGCACCGCCCGCGGGCCGGCGCCCCACGACACCAGCGGCTTGAGCCAGGCCGGGGCCGACTCGCCCCGCGGCCTCGTCCGTCGCACGAGCCGGGCCGCAAACTCGTAGATGTGGTCGGGCACCGGCACACGGCGGACCAACTCCTGATAGGCGACGATCTCGGGCCCGGTGAGCACCTGGTCGAGCACCGGCGGGTCGCCGCTGGTCGTGGAGCGGGCGATCGCCACTTCCTCGTCGGCGGTCGGGTAGTTGAGTTCCACCAGGAACATGAAGCGATCGAGCTGCGCCTCGGGCAATGGATAGGTGCCCTCCTGCTCGACCGGATTCTGCGTGGCCAGCACGAAGAAGGGCGGGTCGAGCCGAAAGGTCTTGCCGACCACCGTCACCCGGTGCTCCTGCATCGCCTCGAGCATCGCCGCCTGCGTCTTGGGGGGGGCGCGGTTGATCTCGTCGGCCAGCACGATGTTGGCGAACACCGGCCCGGGCACGAAGTGGAACTCACGGCGACCGTCGGCCGTCTCCTGCAGGATGTCGGTGCCTGTGATGTCCATCGGCATCAGGTCGGGCGTGAACTGGATGCGACTGAACCGCAGCGACACGCACTCCGCCAGCTTGCTGACCAGCAGGGTCTTGGCGAGCCCGGGCACGCCCATCAGCAGGGAGTGGCCGCGGGCGAACAGGCAGATCATGAGCCGGTTGATCGTCTCCTCCTGGCCGATGATGACGCGGGCCAGCTCGTTCTTGAGCCGGGCGTGGGTGGCACGGAGTCGGTCGAGTGCGACGACGTCGTCATCGCCCAGGCCGGGAGTCGGGGAAGCTGCGGTGGCCATGGTGGGGTTTCCGGGAAGGGGCCGCGGGGCCGCCGCGGAGCAGGCAGGCGCAGGCCCCTCAGTATGCCTCGGCGACCGGGTCCGTGCATCGCCGGCGACGGACCGCGTCAGGCCGCGCGGCGACTCGCCCGGTCGGCGGCCGGCGACAGGCCGGCGACAGGCGCGGAAATCGTCTCGCGACGCCCCGCGAGGAGCCGCGACCAGGCTGCGAGCAGGAGCCGCGTCAGGCCGTCGCCGACGCGGTGCCGCCGGCCGTAGACGACCAGTTGGCTGGGGTTCAAAAACAGCCGGTCGTGGCCCGCGGCGATCATCGCGCGGTGGAACGTGGCATGCTCCGTGTCCTCGCCGGTGTAGCAGCCGCTGCGGTAGGCCTCCATGGCGTAGATGCCCAGGCCACCGAAGCAGCTCGTGACGGGCACGAGCGGATCGCCCCGCTGGTAGACGAGCCCGCCGACCGCCCTGGTCGAGAGCGGGGTGAGCGTGGCGTCGAATCGCAGCGCCCAGGTGTCGTATTGTCGCAGGGTGTTCATCTGCAGGCCCCGCCGGCGGCAGATCAGCCCGTTGGAGCCCACGAAGTCCCAGCCCCGGTGACCGAACGTGCTGGCGATGCCGTCGATGCTGAATCCGCCCTGCACGTCGAAATCGATGATGATCACCGCGTCGAAGCGGCCCCAGCGGTCGAGCACGACCTCCTGGCACCGGCGCCGGTAGGCCGCCATCCGCGCGGCGCGGTCGAGGCAGCGGGTGGTGGGATTGACCGGATCGTCGAGCACCTCGCTGACCGCCGCGACGCGTTGGTCGTCGCCAGCCCAGCGGCTCAAGAGCAGCCGCGTGTCGTCGGTGGAGTCGTTCTCGTAGACGACGACCCGGAAATCGGCGAAGCAGTGGGCGAGATTCTCGACGCGGCTGATCGCGAGCGGCAGGATGTGACCCACGTTCCGCGCCAGGCCCGTGACCACGACCCGGGTCGCAGCCATCGCGGCGTAACCGCGGCGGCAGGCGGCCAGATACTCCTCCGCCCGCTCGGCCCGCGGCGGGAACGCATGCTCCGGAAACACGGCGCCGGCGAACTCGGCACCGTCCAGCAGCGGGGGGGGGCGGCGGTTCATGAACGCTCTTAGACGAGCCGCGGCCGCGCGAATCGGCGGAGCCGCCGCAGGGGGCCGCGGAGGGGACCACCACGGTGCACGGCGGCGCACCGGTGTGATCCCGTCAGCCGCCAGCGGACCGCGCGACGCCCTTGCGGCGGGCCACCCGCGGCGGGTGCCGACGAGCTCCAGGTAGCGGCTGGCCTGCAGGCGGCAGTCCCATTCGGCTTCGGCCCGCCGGCGGGCAGCCGTCGCGGCGGCCCGCACAATCGCCGGAGCGGCGACGAGCCGCTTGATGACGGCCGCGGCGGCGACGACGTCGTCCACGCCGACGAGCCAGCCCTCGAGCCCGTCGGTGATCATCTCGGGGTGGCCGCCGGTCCGGGTGGCAACAACGGCCAGGCCGCAGGCCAGGGCTTCCATCACCGTGTTGGGAAGATTGTCCTCGCGGGCCATCGTGAGGTGGAGGTCGCAGGCGTGTAGCGCGGCGAGTACGCCCTCCTCGTCGAGCGGGCCGAGGTGCCGGCAGGCAAGTCCCGGGATCGACAGCGAGCCGCCGCCGTAGGTGACGACGAACGCAGCCGGGTCCGGCGATGAACCGCTCATCCCCGCGGCAGCACGGGTCAGGGCCTCCGCAGCCAGGGCCGCGCCCTTCCTCCGCTCGGCGAGCGAGACACTGCCCAGCAGGATGCCCACGCCCTCCGCCGGCAGGCCCAGCCGCTGACGGGCCGCGATCCGGTCGCCCGGCGCATAGCGGACCAGATCGATGCCGTTGGGGATCACCCGCACCTCGTGGGCCGCCGGATCGAAGAGGCTCGACCGCGCCGCTTCGCCGGCCATCCAGTGGCTCGGCGCGACGAAGGTCAACGGCACGCCGCGGAGTCGGCGGCGACCGCGGGCAAGCACTCGTGACGGCAGTCGCTCGAGGGCTGGCAGTAGCTGCGGGCAGCCCGTGCAGCCGGTGGTGAAGCCGTCGCAGCCGCTGGTGTAGTGACACCCTCCAGTGAAGGGCCGCATGTCGTGCAATGTCCAGACCACCGGGCGGCCCGATTCGACGATCCGTCGCACGCCGGCCGCCGCGACGAAGCCCGCCACCCAGTGCACGTTGACCAGGTCGGCGTTGGCAACCGCCGGGTGACAGGCCAAATCCCAGGCGGGCCAGTCGGCGGTGAACAGGGTGTTGGAGAGGGCCGAGCGGGCCCGACGAATGCCTCGCCGCACGCGGGTCTCGAACCGCCGCCCCGCAGGCGGCAACGCCCCGACATCTTCGCGGGTGACAACGTCGACCCGACTGCCGGCCGCCCGCAGGGCCGCGGCGAGCCGCTCCATCGCGATGGCAGCACCGCCGCTGTGACCGGCCTGCGTGGCCAGGCAGGCGATCCGCGGCCGGCCCTCAGCGCCCTGCCCGCTCACGGCCGCACCCCTTCGACATAGAGAGAGTCGGGCTTCCGTGGCCGTCCCTGCTCGTCGGCATCGAGGCAGGCGGCGGCGAAGCCGGGAATCCGCGAATCGCCGGCCGTGACCGTCCGCACGTCGCGAAACCCCGCGTCCTCGAGTAGGTCGGCGAGTGACACGCGATCGTACATCCAGCGATGACGCTCGCCGTGGGCGGTGTAGCGGCTGGCAGCCCTGGCCGACGGCGGCTCGGCCGCAAAGATCTCGGCGGAGTCCAGTGGGGGCTCACCGCGGGTGTCGCGGGCCGCGGCCGCTGCGGCGATACCCTCCGCCGCCTCCTGGCCGAGTCGCCGCTCGATGAAGGCCCGCGCGGGCACCGGGTCGCACGACCACCAGCGGCGCATCAACCCGCCCGGCGTCGCCCGGACAAGTTGATCGACAAGTTCCACCGTCATCCAGCGGTGCTCCCAGCGGGCCTCCAGCGACGTGTCGGCGGCGGCCCGCTCGAGACTGGCCAGGTAGGAGCGGACGATCCCCTCCAGGTCGGGCACCACAATCCGCACCACGCCGCCGGCTGCGAGCAGACGATGCATCTCGGCCACCAGGCGGCGGGCCTCGACAGGTTCGAGATGCTCGAGCACGTGGGCCGCGTAGACGGCCTCGAAGCTCCCCGCCGCGAACGCCAGTGGCTGCCGCAGGTCGCTGGCGATCACATCGGGCCCGGCGGGCACGAGGTCGACGTTGGTCCAGTCGGCGTGCCGGCGGGAGCCGCAGCCGAGGTTGAGGCGTCGGTGGGTCGGGGACCCGAGCAACCGGCGGGACAGGGCGAGCCGAATCATCAGGGGGAGATCACTCAGGGGTCGAGCTTGATGGCCAGTCGGCCGGTGTAGTCGATCCGCGCGAGGAACAACCTCGCGGACGTGGCCGCGAGATACTCGTCGACCGCGCGGCGGGCACCCTGCCAATGGCCGTAGTCGTCGACGATCAACACGCCTCCCTGCACGAGCCGCGGGTAGAGATGCTCGAGTTCGTGTCGCGTCGACTCGTACCAATCGGTGTCGAGCCGCAGGATCGCGATCCCTTCGGGGGCCCGGGACGGAATCGTGTCCTCCACCATGCCGGGCACGAAGTGCACGAGCTCCGGCGGATAGCCCGTGGATCGCAGGTTCGCGCGAACGTCCTCGAGCGGGCTGCGGGCCCACGTGCTGCCGGTGTCGCGATCCTCGGCGGCCAGCCACCCGGCCGCCGCGACCCCGGAGAGGTCCCGGTCGACCGTCGTCGGCGGCGGCATGCCGTCGAAGGTGTCGAAGAGGTGGAGCCGGCGGCGGGCCCCGAGGTCGAGCAGCGTGCGGGCCACGGCCATCATGCTGCCGCCCCGCCAGACGCCGCACTCGACGACGTCGCCCGCGATGCCGTGTCGGCACACGTGCCGCACCGCGTCCCGCAGCGCCACGATCCGCTCGGGGCTCGTCATCGTGAACGGCGACACCGCCTCCACGAGATCGCGGGCGTCGTCGATGTCGGGCGGAACGGCCGGCGGCCGTCCGCGGCGGGACCCTCGGAAGAGACTCGGCATCTTCATCGGCCACCTGGCTCGGGGAGGCGCGGGCGAGACCGCGACGGCCTGGGCCCGAGGCCTGCGCCCGCGTCATCCCGTCGCCGGCGAGCTATCCCAGACGCCGGCCCCGGGCCGCAACCCCATCCGTCGACGGACATGCCGCGATCAACCCAGCAGCCTCCCCAGCCTGCCCAGCCTGTCGGCCACGACGAGACCGGTGAGCCCCAGCCCGCAGGCGGTGGGGAATGCCCAGCGGAATCGCACGGCCGGCGGCGTGTCCTCGAGCAGCGGGACGTCGGCACGCATCATCCCCTCAGCGCCCACCGGCAGCCGCGTCACGATCCGGCCGGTGGCGTCGATCACGCAGGTCTCACCGGTCGAACTGCACCGCACCAGGCACCGCCGGCACTCGATGGCCCGCTGTTGGGCGAGCAGACGATGCTGCCGGAGCGTGAGCGGGTTCTTGAAGGCCGCGCCGTGGATCAGTGAGACCAGGACGTTGGCGGAGTCGGACACCAGCGACGCCGCGGCGGCGGGCACCATGTCCTCGTAGCACAACAGCGCTCCGATCCGCGCCGGCCCGCAGACCAGCGGATCGGCCTTGCCGCCGACGTCGTAGTCAGTCTCCATCGGGAAGGAGAGCCGCAGTTCGGGGATGACATCGGCGAACGGGACATATTCGCCGAACGGCATTAGGTGCCGCTTGTGGTAGCAGCCAACGAGCCGTTCCCCGGTGTCGAGGAGCAACGCCGCCTGGAAGATCTCGCTGGGTCGCTCGCGAAACCCACGGTAGATCCGGCCACCGAGCAACAGCGGACATGGGGGATCGGGCAGAGGCCGCAGCCCACGTTGCGGCTTCCGCGACCGCTTGAAGATCGCCTGTTCGTCCGCGAACGAGTCGAGGCCCTCTTCGTACGAGCCACCGCTGCACTCGGGCCAGCAGACGATCTCCGGTGGCGGAGCGACGGCACAGGCCTCGCGGGTGAGCCGTCGCATCCGCTCCACTCCCGCGACGTCGTCGGGATCGGTTTGGACCAGCGCCAGTCGCACCGTGGTGGCTGCCGCCATCCGGCTATCGATTCGGCCAATGGCAAAGCCGCCCCAGGCGAAATTGGCCAGCGCCACGACGATCGCCGTGGTCCCCAGCCGTGTCGGCCGGGACCAGCCCTGCCGCACGACCTGGCCCATCGCCACCAGGGCCCCGGCGGTCGCAAACAGCGTGAAGGTGCCGGCCTCCGGGCCGAGCAGGCTCGGCGACTGCACCACGATGGGCCAGGCCAGTTGGCTGTAGCCGAGCTTCCAGGGGAACACGCCGGGAATCGTGGCTTCCGCGACGACGGCCGTCGCGGCCGCCGGCAGCCAGGCCGCCTGGGGATCGCGGGCCAGTCGCCCCACGACCCAGAAGGGCAGGGCCAGTCGGCAGGCATCCCAGAGCACGATCGGAATCGCGAAGCAGAAGCCGACCAGGTCGCTCGCCCGCATCGCCTCGGCGAGCACCTGCGGCGTCCAGTGGAACGCCAGCGTGATCGCGATCACGGCCGCCGCCAGGATCGCCACCTCGTTCCGCCAGCCTCGGCGGCCGCAGGCCAACGCGAGCCCCGCAGCCACGCCCAGCCAGCCCATGGGCACGCACCGCTCGTCGAGCCAGGGTGCCGCCACGAGCACGCCGATCGCGGTCACCACGGCGGCGGCGACTGCCGCCGTGCGACCGCTCCAGGTCGTTCGCGTCTCGGATTCGGCCGCGGGCGTCATGCCTGCCTCATACGCGATGCCTGGCAGGGGAAAGAATGCGGCGGGCGGACCCTCTTGTTCCGCCCGCCGCCGATGGACTCGATTCCGCACTGTGAGCGGAGGGATCAGAACTTCACGCCGCCGGGGGCACCGGTCAGCGTGGCGCGGGTCGTGTCCTGCTGGGCGTAGAGATAGACCGTCTTGAAGGAGCGGGTGCTGAAGCTCTGCACCTTGTTGACTGCCGACGGGTTCGACGGGCGGGCGGCCAAGGCCGTGAACGAGCCGGCCCGCACTACGAACTGCGTGACGTTGTTGGACGAAATGATCCGGGCACCGGCGATAAGCGTCGACGTCGAGGCGGCGCCCGACACCGCGTTGACCGCGACGGACCCGGAGCCGACGTTCTTCATGCGGACGGGGACGCCGCCCTTCGAGCCACCGCCACTACCACCACTGCCGCCGGCGATCGCGGAGGCAGCCAGCACGCAGGAGAGGGCGAGCGAGGCAACGGCAAGGAAATTCCGATGGGACATGCTAGAGACCCTTTCAAGTGAAAAGATGCGAGTGAGACGCACTTAGAGAAGGAAGCAGGAATCGTTGAAACTTGGTGGAAGGCGACCTTGCCCCGGGCCGTAACTCCTTGCCTCCTAACTCTACAACCCCCTTAAACTATGTCAAAATATCGGTTCTTTCCGCAGAAAAATGGACGTTTGCGAGTCTGGGAAGGCTAGGGAAACCCTGCAGATGGCTTGAAGGACATCGGGCATCGTGGCATCGACCATGAATGAGACGTGGCCGTCGCCATAGAGCCCGTGCACGCCCCCGAGGTGATTGCTGCGGAAGCCGTCGAAATCCGGCGTGTTCAGCACCGGCGCACTCAGCAGGAAGCAGTTGGTGCCGCAGGCCCAGCGACTGTTGCCGATCGACAGATCGCTTGTCATGCCCTGCGTGACCCGATCGACGCCCTCGCTCACGAGCAGGGTGTGGGAAAGACCATCGCTGACCTCGGCCACGCGGCACGGTCGCGGACAGTCGGGACTCGTCGCGTAGAGCACGCTGGCGTGCTCCCAGCCGGGCACGAACGTCGCCCCCTCCTCGAACTGCACCCCGACGCCCAGCACGCCGCCGTAGTCCTGCTTGCCCTCGAAGGTCTGCATGCCACTGGGACAGACGTAGGTCGGGATCGTGACATCGGAGATGGCCGCGTTGCCCCGGGAATCGTTCCAGGCCTGCGAGAAGTTGATGCGGGCGGCGATCTTCTGGTCGTCGAGAAATGGCAGGATGAACGAACTCCAGGCATGGTCGCGACCGGAAAGCTTATCGTGGCCGGGCGGGAACCAGCGCCGGGAAGACTCGTAGTTGGTCAGGGCGATGCCCATCTGCCGGAGGTTGTTCGAGCAACCGGTGCGGCGGGCCGACTCACGGGCCGTCTGCACGGCCGGCAAGGACAGCGACACGAGCGTGCCCAGAATCGCCACCACGGCCAGGAGCTCGACGAGGCTGAAGCCGGCCCGGGCGGCCTCTGGCCGAAGGCCGCCGACCCTCGGACGGCGACCAGCCTGACTCTCATGGCTCGCAGCGGCCGACATCAGGTCTCCTCGGGCGATCCGTCGCCGGCCGGGGTTCCTGCGGAGGGGCGGCGAGACACGCGACTGACTTTATGGAAGATACGTCATGCCCCGGCCGGGTCAATTGTTCACGCTTTCCAGGCAGGGCCGTCGCCGGCCACATGTGTGCGGACTCACGATCGGACGATTTCCTTGCGGGTCCGCCAACCACTGCGGTCGAGGATGTAGCCCTCGCAGCCGGTCACATCGATGGTGGTGAGCCGCGGAAAATACCGCGGACCGCGGTAGGCATCGGTCAGTTTCCAGGTCCGCGTGCCCGTGGCGTGGTGGTGCCAACTCCGCACCGAGAGCGCCGGGTTGACGACGGCGATGCCGGCCCGATGGGCCTCGTACGCCAGTCGGTTCTCGCAGGCCGGGATGCCGAGCGTGAACCCCGCCTCGAAGCGAGGCAGACCGCCGGCGACGAACAGCCAGGTGTCCTGCGAGTGCGAGTAGAACCGCCAGGTCTTCGGATCGACCCGCCCCTCCATGGACGGCCCCGCCGGATCGTCCCAGCGACTGAGAGCCACGAGCAGCGGCCGCGTATGTCGCTCGAACAGCCTAGCCACCGCGGGCAGGGAGTGATCGAAGGCGATGTCGGCGTTGGCGATCACGCAGAGTTCACCGGGACACCGGGCGGCAGCCAGGGTGAAGAAGTCGGCGAATGACCGGCGGCCGCCGTCGGCCACGGCGACGATCTCCCGAAACACGCCCGCGGCCGCGTTGCGACGGCGCACGATCTCGAGCTCCGCCTCGCGCGCCGGGTCGGCCGACGTGTACCGCTCGTGAAACAGGATCATCGCCGCGTCCCTCTCGGCCGGACCAGGCCCGAACGCGTATGCTAGCGGGTCGCGGAAACCGCCCTGCATGGCCTGATTCCAAGTGGTCGCGCGAGGGCGCGACGGGCCCACCGTCCGGCGGTGATTCGGCCAGCGCGGCGACGGCCGCCTGGCGGCACGAGCGGAGACCTTCATGAAGATCCTCGTCACCGGGGGCGCCGGATTCATCGGCAGCCATGTGGTTGATGCCCTGCTCGCGGCCGGCCACCAGCCGAGCGTGCTCGACGATCTCTCCAGCGGCACGCGCGACAACCTGCCGCCGAGGGTGACGGTGCACCAGGGCGACATCGCCGACACCGCCGCGGTGGAGCGGGCCTTCGCGGCAGAGCGGCCCGAGGCGGTCTGCCATCAGGCGGCCCAGATGTCGGTCAGCCGGTCCGTCCGCGAGCCTGGCTTCGACGCCCGGGTCAACGTCATCGGCCTGATCAACGTGCTCGATGCGGCGCTGCGCCGAGGCTGCAGGCGGTTCGTGTTCGCCTCCAGCGGCGGCGTGCTCTATGGAGACGTGACCACGCCGGCACCCGAGTTCACGCCTGCCAACCCGGTGAGCCCCTACGGGATCACGAAGTGGGTGGGTGAGCGTTACCTCGAGTTCTACGCCCGCGAGCACGGGCTGGAGGTGGTGGCGCTCCGCTATTCCAACGTCTACGGCCCGCGGCAGAATCCGCATGGGGAGGCGGGGGTGGTGGCGATCTTCTGCCGGCGCTACCTCGCGGGCGAAGCCGCGGGCATCAACGGCGACGGCCGCTACGTCCGTGATTACGTCTACGGCACCGACGTCGCGCGGGCGAACGTGGCGGCCCTGACGGCGGCATTGCCGGCCCGCGGAGCGGGATCGTTGACGAGCCTTAACATCGGCACCGGCCGCGGCACCGACGTCAACGAACTGGAGACCATGCTCCGCGAAGCGATGCAGGCCTGCCTGACCTCTCGCGGGCGGTCCGATTCGCTGCCGCCGCCGCAGCATGGTCCCGCCCGGGCCGGTGACCTGCGGAGCAACATGGTCGATCCG